>NZ_CDROCK010000046.1:0-58025 GCF_977020205.1 Pseudomonas sp. AIG
CGTGGGTGTGACGCAGCATCTGAAGGTGGGGACTGCGCAGTTTGTTGAGGCCGGGACAGAGATTCACTACCACGCTGGCGATAAGGTTGTGGTTGAGGGCGGCATGGAGCTGACGGCAAAGGCAGGCGGGAGCTTCGTCAAGGTTGACGCGGGCGGCGTGACCATCAGCGGCGCCGAGGTGAAGGTCAACACTGGCGGCTCGCCCGGCGTGGGGACCGGCATCGGGATTCTTGCTCCGCTGATTCCCGGACTGGCGGCGACTGACACGGCCGGCAACTTGATGGAACGGGCCAAAACCAATCCCACCTGGCTTGAACTGAACCTGCACTACGACAATCTCGAACCCGTACCCGGCGCGTCTTATCGCGTTGAATTCGCCGATGGTTCGACTCGCGAAGGTGTGCTCGACAGCGACGGATTCGCCCGGCTGGAAGACGTGCCAAAAGGCCCCGCGAAAGTCTATTACGGTGAAGACCCTCGTCCCTATGATCGTCCGGCAGTGGCCGTGGTTGACGCTTCTGACGACAAAATCGACGAAGATCTGCGAAAACTGGGTCTCGACCCCGCCACCGTTGATCTACAGGCATTGGTCGAAAAAGCCGCAGGGAGGCTGGCATGAGCGAACAAGCAAGCAGCAACGACGACCGCACCGGGGCTTATCAGGAAGCGGCTATCGAACTGGGCAAAGGCATTGCGATGGGTGCGGTGCCGTTTCTGGGCCAGGCCATTGACGTGTACGACACCATCGAGTCCGCCGTTCTGCTGTACAAATCGGACACGCCCGGAGCCAAGGAAGATGCCCAGTTCGACTTGCTCCTGGCAGTGATCGGCTGGATACCCGGCGCGGGTGACGGCTTGAAAAAAAGCATGCGTATCGTCAACCGCAACCCTCAACGATTCGCCCCGGTGTTGTTCGATCTGCTGCGGTTCGTTCTGCAAGAGTGCGGCATCAAGACCAGTCCGGAAGAACTCCTGTCACGTATTTTCAACGCCGGCAAACTGCGTGCGGAAATGGACGACATCATTTCCGCGATCAGAAGTTCCTCTGTTTACAAGGGCTCGCCGGGTTGGGTTCAAACCGCCGTGGTGACCGTCCTCGCTACCGCCCGAGACAACATGCCGGCGATGCTTGGCATTGTTGAAAAACGCCTGATCAAATGGAAAGGCATGCAGCGCAACAGCTCCGCCGCCTCGTCCGGCACCAGTCACCCACGGCGCGCGGAAAAACCCGCCAACCGCGATTCCTCCGTCGGCACTCAAGGCAAGGACGGCGCCAGCGGCACCCACTCCAACCGTGTCGAATCCTCCAAGGTCGGCGTACAGGCGCCTTCGAGCATTTTGAATGAAGGCTTGGGCGTCAGCGGCGAACATATCGCCGATTACATCTGCGCAGTCGAATTCGGTTGGGGCAAGGATTGGGATGGACATGACAAGGGGGCGGATGGCAAATGGCTGGAAGGGCTGCCGGGTGCCACGAAAACCGGAAAACTCTCTTCGGGAGGCAGCCCTAAAGCCAGGCATGTCCTTTACAAACTGTCTGACGGCGCCAATGGAACCGGTATCGACGCGGTCTGGCGCGCGAAGCCAGCGAACAATGGCGGCGAAAAATTCGCGATTGTCGAAGCGAAGGCGAGCCGCGAAGAAGATGCACCAAAATTCATGCGTAGAGCCAATAACACTCGAAAACCCGGCATCGCCTCCAAACTGGGAGAATCGGGCATATCGGGCGTAACGCGCATCGCCGACGCAAGCCAACTGCTTGAACCGATCGAAGATACCCCTGAGGCCGGTGCCAGCAAGCCCTCAACGTCGATGAGAACCGGAAAAAACAAACCACAGGCATCCAGCCGCTCACCCGCGCCCTCTGCCAAGATCAAAGAAATACTGGTTCAAATGAGCAGTCAGTGGATCACCCAAAACCTGAACAAGGCTGTGGCTGGTCGCGCACTTGCCGCACAGGTCCTGGCCTCTTACAGTCGCCATCTGTTTTATTCCCCGCTTTATCATTCCAGCGCAAGCCCGAAAGACCATGCCGAAGCGCGGTTTCAGAGTCTTGCAGAAAGCACCCATCGCACACACAAGGCGTTTCATTACAACGAAACCGAGGTGAAAGCGGCTGTAAACAAGCGCAAAAAATCCTTGGCAAAAAAATACGGTGCGAGGGACTCCCTCAAGCTTGAGGCATGACATCAATGAGCAAACGCCAGAAATTCTTCTCTGATCATCAGTACAACCACTTCCTGAAAGAACATGACGAAGTCATCGAGTTCTTCAAGACCAATCGTTTCAAATCCGACTCCGATGAAGAGGAAGCATCCCAGCGTGCCCGATACTTCCAAAGTCTGGCTTTGGACAAATTGTTGGCAACTTACACCGCAGGAATGGACGTTGAGTCTCTGGTTCCGTTACTTGAGGACCTGATCGAAAAATATGAAGTGCGCCAGCAAACCCTCGCCGACTTCGAAGGAGCGCCACAGATTTCTCCGTTGGCTATCGATGACTGGCCAGATCAGTACGAAGAAGCTGTGCAAGTAATCGGTCTGTGTATTCTGCTGCACCGTAACGACTTGCTCGTACGCTTTGTCAAAATGCTGGACAACGCAGGTTATGCCGGGGACGACACGCTATTCGAAGACCTGTTGAAGAAGGTGCTGCCCAACCGTCATGACGTTGACCAGTGGTATCACGACGTATACACCCCGCTAATACAAGCAATCTACGCCGACACGCGCGAAGAGGCGTCCGCCCTGCTGAAAAAGTATTGCCAGGGCTGGTACCCCGCTTTTAAACAAGCACCGTGGCACGACACTCATTTACAAGGAGAAGACGGCAATTACGTTGGCTATTGGGCAATCGAGGCCGCCGCCATCGCGTTTTTGTATGGCATCGACGACAGCAAAGTCGACCATATGGTTTATCCAAAAGATCTGGTCGACTATGCGAGAAATCACCAAAGCCCACGAGTGACACAAGTTGGCCGAATCGTTGCCGGCGATGCATGCAGCCGGACCGGCTATTGGTTCACTCCTGCTCAGGCGAACTCCCGCCGTCATTTCCAACAGGGTGAACTCATGCCGAAGATCAACGACTCCAATTGGGGCGATACGCTTTGGTATTGGTCGGGGGAAGTTTGAGGTGAAGTCCGTCCTTCAGGACGAAGGCTCGATCAGGGAGAGCTTGAACAAACTGAGTGAACAATCTGCGAACCTGACGTTTGAGCTACCCGATAACACCCCCGTTGTACGACTCGGGTTGATCGCAACCCTCTACTTCAAGGAAGGCTACTCGCTGCAAAGCAAACGCAATGTCATGCAATGCTTCACCCGATTCAAGGAAGAGTTCGGCCAGCATCTGAAGGGACAGTTCGACGACCGCTACAAGAAGCTGACAGATTCCGGATTCAGCAAAACCCAGGAAAAAATTCGCGAGTCAGGGCCGAACGAACAATACGAATGGCACATCAGCAGCGGCGCAACCGCGAACGAAGCTGCCGCGTACAGCCTGTCCGCATTGAACTCATTCGAGGTGCATGGCGATCAAAAACGCTCATACCTGAAGATGACATTGCCCTGGAGTTTCCTGAAAGAGCCCGACGGCGTCGCGCGCTTTCAAGAATGGCTGGTTTACTTGTGCGATCAGGTTGAAGCCGAACATGGCTACGGCGGACTTTCGAGCATACTGCCCTACGACTTCGATCGTTACATGCCCATGGAATTTCAACTGGCGCAGCAATATGTCGGTCTGGAAGTTGACTCAATGGTGCACAACTTCAAACGAGAACTGCTTGATCACATCAAAGGTGTCAACTGGTACACCATTGTTGGCACTCGATTTACCGAGCAACTGGGAGGCAAAGACGGATTACGCCACGTCTTCAGCGGACGTGGCGACGTCGAGATGCTGGATTATCAGGGCGGACTGATCATTCGCGCCGGCGCTTTACCCGAACTGGGCGCTATCCATGAACCTCTACCCGTCACCTATGTAGCGGTGAACCGTGTTTTGAAACAGCTTCGTAATCCAAAACCCGATCAACTGCACACTTATTCACCCTACGGTAACTGCTTCGCACAAGACAGTACCGAGCGCTGGTACGCGCGATTCGACCAAGACGATGCGCATTCGAAAACTCCAGCACGAATAGAGGCCGGTCAGCCTTGTAGCGCCGCAGGTTATTGGTTCAGCCCCGCACAGGCAAACTCCCGACGTTACTTCGATTTGGGGGAAATCATGCCGGGGTTCAGTGGCTCGAATTGGGGCGATACGCTTTGGTATTGGTCGGGGGAAGCGTGAGTGAATTCATCCGAGCAATCCGGCGCTTTTCAGTAGCTCCTGCAAGCCATTCGGCACCAATGGCGCCTGCTCGCTGAAGCTTGAGCTGTCATGCCAGCGCGCGGTGAAGGGCGCGCCGTCGCTTTCATGGCCATCGATCTGTGCGTGGTCGTAGACGCCTTGATCGACAAACGTCGCGTCGTATACCTGGACAATTTCGTGTCCCGGTTTGCCGTTGTAAACGAAAAGACTTTCGAGTGTGCCGAGCAGACGCATGTCCGTCATGGTCAGTCCCAACTCCTCCTGCACTTCACGCACGATGGTTTCGGCGCTCGTCTCGCCGAATTCGATACCGCCGCCGACGGGCCGAAAGCAGGTTTGCTGGCTGACCGGGTCGCGAAATTCGTTAACCAGAATTTTGCCGTTGTGATGAAAAACGCAAAGTGCGCGCGCGAATGCGGTGTTCGGCCATGACTGAAGTCCATTTACAGGTGTGGGGGCGCGGCATTTAAACATGCTTTGCGCGACACACCCGTGGACTTCACTGGTAATGGGTCGCCTCAGACCGGAGAAATCGTTGCGAGCAGGCCGATCAGAATGGTCAGTGTCAGAAAGCCACCCAGAAAAAACGCCATCTTGTTCATGTTGCTCTCCTCAATGCCGAGCTTGCGGTGCACTGGGCGCTTCGGGATGAAGAACTGCCGCGAGTGCCGAACCGTGGGGCTATTTTGAGCGGATGACTGAGCTGGTAACAGAGGCAGATCCAGTGAAAAAATACGGATCAGATGCGCATCTGATCCGCATGGGCCATGGGCCGATATTCAGATCGCGGCACAAGGGTTCAATTTCGGCGTGGTTGATCTAGAGTCATTGCCGTCGCGACAACAACAAGAAAAATCCTGGAGTGAACATGACCGACCTGAACCTGCAACCCAACGTCGCCGCATCGCTGGGCAAATGGCACGAAATGATCCGCACCGGCAACCTCAGCGCCCTGCCCGGCCTGCTCGACCCGCAAGCCGTGTTCCGCTCGCCGATGGCGCACACGCCTTATCCGGGCGCGCCAGTGGTGTCGATGATCCTCAATACCGTGTTCGAGGTGTTTGAAGACTTCACCTATCACCGTGAGCTGGCGACTGCCGATGGCTTGAATGTGATTCTGGAGTTCAGCGCCAAGGTGGGTTCGAAGGAGCTGAAAGGCATCGACATGATTCGCTTTGACGAGAACGGCAAGATTGTCGAGTTCGAGGTGATGGTGCGGCCGCTCAGCGGATTGCAGGCGTTGGGCGAAGAGATGGGGCGTCGCCTCGGCGCTTATCTGGCGTCTGCCAAAGCCTGAGCTCCAGAGCCATCCCGGTACCGACAACTGCGCCTTCCTGAACCTCAAAAACGGCAAAAGCCCCATTCCAATAAAATGCAATGGGGCTTTAATCAGCCTGTCAGTAAAAATGAACCAGTGCGTGTCATGGCCGCGATCTGGAGGAAAACTAAACCTCCAGATATTGAGGCATGCCACTTTCCTTCAGGAATTTACTGACATCAGTATCGCGCCCACTGAACCCCTCGGACTGCTTGGCTCTCGTAGAGGTGACGTGGAAATACTTAAAGCATTCACTGACGATTTCGCCCCATGATTTTTCATACTGGGCTTCATACCAGTCAAAGCCATGGCTAGGAACACATTCAGTACTATTGATAATCAGCCCATTGAGCAGGGGCAAGCCCGTCGCATTGCAGTAGTCGCCTAACTTCCCCGCATACCATCCGACTTGGCCATGTCCTAAACCGAAGGCATTCTCCAACTCTACATAGGTAACGCAGCGCTTCTGCTTTGCAACTTGGATCATGTACCTTACAAAACACTTGAATTTTTCTTCAGAGAAAGCCTGAACCTTTGCATTCATTTCTTTGATCCCTCAAACCGAGCAGGATTACGCCGAGCGTGATTATCGACAATGCTGGCTAATCGCGGCGTCGATGACAGCAATAATGTCACTCGATGTCATATCGATGTAGTACTTTCCAGGATCGCCACTGGAAGCAAAGTAAAGGCCTCCATCCTGCCATTTGTAGTTCCTGGCCCCAATCGTTACGACGCTCTTACTCCCCGAAACCAGATAGTCCTTCAGGTCCTGAAGCTCCTGACAATCCAGACTGAAACTAGTCGGCCCCCAATACGCTTGAAGATCAATTTGTGGCACGAAACACCTCCATCACCCGTAACTCTCCATAGGAACAAACTACGATGAGACCGCTCTGCTTTCTTCACTCGCTGCGGCCGCGCGGTCAAGAATAAGGGCAAAAAACATCAAAATGCCACTACTGACTGCTTTGCATGAATCAAACGTCCACAAAAAAACCCGCTGACCAGGCAGGCTCAGCGGGTTTTTCTTGCCTCAATCGACTTAAACGCCCAACCGCTCCGGCGGGGCAGTCAAATCACAGAGCCATGTCACGTGCAGCGTTTTCCTTCGGAGCTTCAGCCTTTTCAGCTGCAGGTGCGGCCGGAGCAGCCACCTGACCGATCACTGGAGGTGTCGGCAGTTCGAGGATCTTGGCGGTGTACGCCCACTCTGCAGCCACTTTGGCCGGATCGCTGTTCAGCTGAGTGCCGTAGCTTGGCACGATCTGGTGCAGCTTGGATTGCCACTCTGGGGTTGCGACTTTGTCTTTGAAGACTTTCTGCAGCACGCTCAGCATGATCGGTGCAGCGGTCGACGCGCCTGGCGATGCGCCCAGCAGGCCGGCGATGGAGCCGTCTTGTGCGGCAACGATTTCGGTGCCCAGTTTCAGCACGCCGCCAGCGGCTTCATCACGCTTGATGATTTGCACGCGTTGGCCGGCTTGCCACAGGCGCCAGTCTTCGGCTTTGGCGTTCGGGAAGTATTCCTTCAGCGCGTTCATGCGGTCTTCATCCGACAGCATCAGTTGACCAGCCAGGTACTCGACCAGCGGGTATTCCTTGATGCCGACCTTGGTCATAGGCCAGATGTTGTGGGTGGTGGTGCTGGTCAACAGGTCCAGGTACGAGCCTTCCTTGAGGAACTTGGTGCTGAAGGTCGCGAATGGGCCAAACAGGATGACGCGCTTGCCGTCCAGGACACGGGTGTCCAGGTGCGGAACGGACATCGGTGGTGCGCCAACCGAGGCTTTACCGTAGGCCTTGGCCAGGTGCTGTTCAGCGATGGCCGGGTTATCGGTCACCAGGAACGAGCCGCCTACCGGGAAGCCAGCGTATTCCTTGGCTTCAGGAATGCCCGACTTCTGCAGCAGGTGCAGTGCACCGCCGCCCGCGCCGATGAACACGAACTTGGCGTCGGTTTCGGTTTTAGTGCCGTCTTTCAGGTTTTTGTAGCTGACGCGCCAAGTGCCATCGGCATTCTTGGTGATGTCCTGGACTTCGCTCGACAGTTTCAGATCGAAGTTCGGCTTGGTCTGCAGGTACGTGGCGAACTGGCGGGTGATTTCGCCGAAGTTCATGTCGGTACCCAGCGGGCTCCAGGTGGCCGCGATTTTCTGGTTCGGGTCACGCCCTTCCATCATCAGCGGGACCCACTTCTTGATCACAGCCGGGTCTTCGGAGTACTGCATGCCGGCAAACAGCGGGCTCGCTTGCAGGGCTTCGTAGCGCTTTTTCAGGAACTTGATGTTGTCATCGCCCCACACAAAGCTCATGTGCGGAGTGGTGTTGATGAACGAGCGAGGGTTCTTCAGAACGCCTTGCTGAACCTGCCAGGCCCAGAACTGACGGGAGACCTGGAACGCTTCGTTGATCTCGACGGCTTTCGGGATCGTTACGTTGCCTTTGTCGTCTTCCGGGGTGTAGTTCAGCTCGGCAAGTGCCGAGTGACCGGTACCGGCGTTGTTCCAGCCGTTGGAGCTTTCGAGGGCGACGCCGTCGAGGCGCTCGACCATTTCCATCGACCAGCTTGGCTCCAGCTCATTGATCCACACACCGAGGGTGGTGCTCATGATGCCGCCGCCGATCAGCAGCACGTCGACTTTCTTTGCTTCGTCAGCATTGGCGGATGTCATCCCCATCGCCAAAGCCAGACCCAGCAGGGCTGTGTTCACTTTTTTAAACATCTGTTGCACCTATGATAAAACGCCTTCCGCCCGCCGCTGTTATCTGCATGCGATCCGCTTTGATGACGCTCAGGCTAGCGTCGCAGATTCCGGCACACTTCAATTTTGACGGGTGGGCACACAAGGCCGACATGCTGCATCGACCTCAGTTAATGTCCCTTCTGAACTGACTTCTTATCATTATTGGCTCAGCTACTTGAGCGACAGGGATTCCGTCGGCCCGCCCGCAGGCAAGCAAACTGAATAAGGTCAAACCAAGTTGGCGCGAAGAATATCACGTCAGGGCAAACCCGCGCGTCTGTTCCCGACTTGAGAGTCTTTTTCCGCTCAGGGACTTATCGGCCGGCGAAGGCTGAACATGACCCCGACGATCAGCGCCTTGAAGCAGTGCCTTATCCATTCATTATCTGCTAGGTTGTACGATGACTGACGAAGCAGTCATCACTCATAACAACAAGGAAACACATGTCATGACCAAGACCCGACTCCTGATCGGCTTTCTCTGTGCCTTCAACGGCTACGCCATGGCCGCGTCTGCCCCGGCGGAAAAAGATGTCGCCCAAGCGGTGGATCATCTGACCCAGGCGATGCTGCACAAGGACATCGCCGAACTGAATGCACTCACCGCGCCCAACCTGACCTACGGCCATTCCAGCGGCAAGATTCAGGACAAGAAGGAGTTTATTGCCGATATCGAAACCGGCAAGAGCGCGTTCAAGACCCTGCAAATGCAGAATCAGACCATCACCCTGTCCGGCGATACCGCGCTGGTGCGCCACCACTTTTCCGCGCAGGCGTTGAAGGGGACCGAGGTGATACCAACGGAGATCGAGAATTTTCAGATCTGGCAGAAGCAGGATGGCAAGTGGTTGCTGGTGGGGCGGCAGGCGTTCAAGTTTTGATTGTGTGAATTTATCCAGCATTAGTGTTGGTTGAACTGACCTCTTCGCGAGCAAGCTCGCTCCCACAGCGTTCGGTGGCGCAGCGAATATTGCATTTACACCACGAAACCTGTGGGAGCGAGCCTGCTCGCGAAGGCTGCAGCCCTGACAATACGAATCGTCCTGATTACAGCCGAAACCGATCCACCGACTGCGCCAACTGCGCTGCCAGACTCGACAATTCATCGGTGGTATTTGCCGTTTGCCCAATCACCCGGCTGTTGCCCTCGGACATCCCGGCAATCATTTCCACCTGATGGGCAATCTCGTTACTGGCCTGGCTCTGCTCGCCGATCGTGCGGGTGATGTCGTTGACCAGTTGTGTCGTGCTCAACGTCGCCTCGAGAATTTCGCGGATGGCCCGCTCGACATCCGCCGTCACCGCCATGCCCTTGTCGACCTGCGCGACCCCCGCCTCCATGCTGCTGACCGCCTCGCGGGTGCTGTGTTGAATGCGCGCGACCATCGCGGCGATTTCCTGGGTCGAGGCGCTGGTGCGCGCCGCCAGGCTGCGTACTTCGTCAGCCACCACCGCAAAGCCCCGGCCCTGTTCCCCGGCCCGGGCCGCTTCAATGGCGGCGTTGAGCGCCAGCAGGTTGGTCTGGTCGGCAATGCTCTTGATCACCTGAATGATGTTGAAAATGGCTTCTGATTCCTGATCCAGCGTGCGGATCACCTGCGCCGACTGTTGCGCTGATCGGGCGATATCGTCCATATCACTGACCACCTGATGAATCACTCCACCGCCCTCCTTGGCCAGGGTTTCGGCTTGATTGGCCATGCTCAGGGCCCGTTCGGCGTGGCGGGTGATGTCCTCGATGCTCGCGGTCATCTGGCTGGCGGCCGCCGCCATGGTGCCGGCCGCCACGCTTTGCTGCTGGCTGCTGTCGGCAACCTGATGGCAGCCGTGGCTGAGTTGTTCGCTCATGCCACTGACGCCGTGAGCATTGCGCCGGACCACATCGATCATGTTGCGCAAGTCGCGCTGCATGGTCGCCAGCGTGCGAATCAAGACACTGGCTTCGTCCTTGCCGGACGGCTCGGCGATCGGCTCGCTGAGGTTGCCGTGGGCGATGCTTTCGGCGATGCGACTGGCAGTTTTCAACGGCCCCATGATGCTCAGAATGACCCAGCGCCCCTGTATCAAGAGCAGCACGAGACTGGCGAGCAACACGACGCCGAGCGCAACGTTGGCATTGCGGATAGCGGCTTCGGTTCCTGCGCTGGTCTGCCGCGTATTGGATTCGATCAACTCGCTCAACGCGGCCATTTGCTCTTCCAACTGGCCAAACGCTGTGTTGAAGGTGCCCAATTCCTGTTGAGCGGCATCAGGGTTGTCCAGCGCCAACCCGACAATCCGTTCGCCCGCGTTGATGTAGGTGTCGAGACCGGGTTTGATGTGTTCCAGCGCCGTGCGCAGTGTCGGGTTGATCGGCAACTTGAGGTTTTCTTCGAGCACCTCACGAAAATGCCCGGCATGCTCGTTGATCGAATCGCGCACCTCGCTCGCCGTGTTGGTGCTTTTGCCCAGCCCGACCAGCATCGCCGAGTAGACATCGGCGCGCAGGGCGTCGTGCATCATGTCGGCTTCCATGTGATTGCGCAGCGCGCTCATGCTGACCGCGTTATCACTGACCGCCGAGGCCATCCGCTGATTGCCGACGTAACTGACCAGACTCACGATCAACGCCGTCAACAGACTTGTCACAATCAGCAACACTAAACGAAGTTTGATCGACACCTTGGTTTTCTCCTTGGCCACGCGCCGCAAGCGCCCGTCAGACCTTCAGTTAAGCCTATTTGTGCAGGTCTGCCGGGCCAGAGCGTGTCGGTACTGCACACGCGGCGACGGAAAAAGTCGCCATCAAGGCGCTGGCGGTGATCGCATGCCTGCGGGGTGATCTGAACCGTCGCAGTCTGAAGGCCGGGCAACCCGCCATGGCGTTGACCGCGTCTGTCTTGCAATAACGCAGACTTTCCAGCCCCACGGAACTCCCGCGCACCGCGCCCCTCTCACATTATGTAGTCCTTCCCTTTTTGCTTCGCGCTTGTGGAGGAACACCGTCATGCGCAAGTTAGTGCTCGTTTCTTCTTTACTCTTATGCCTGCCGGTCGGTTCGGCGCTGGCCCGCGTTGATGCGGGTGATGTCGCCACTTCGGCAGGTGTCTCCGCGTCGCTGTACTCGACCTTCAAGGATCACAAAATGGTGATTCCGGCCCGTGACGACTTATCTGCATTTGTCGCCAGTGGCGGGGCCATTCGTGGGGTTTATCTTGAATCAGTGCTGCAACAGGTTCGCCAGGACAATCCCGGCCTGAACGCCAGCGATGAAGATCTCGCCAACGCGATTCTGGTGCATTACGAAGGCCTGAATCAGTAGCCGTCACGGATAAAGCAGCCGATGGATGGCCGCTGACGGCGCATAGGCAAAACTGTCCGACGGCCTCTATGATGGAGGCCATGACGACTTCTGTGCCCTTGCGCTCACCCTGCCCGCCCGGCGCCTGCATTTGCGGGCGCGACCCGTTGCTGGAGACACCCGGCGCGGATTTGCGCATCCTGCGCCTGACCCGCGAGGAAGAAAAAGTCCTGCTGGCGCGGCTGGAAAAACTCAAAGACCTCGCCGATCTCGAACACCTGAAAAAACGCATGTATGAACAACTGGGATTGCGCGTCGAAGTCGCCCCCGGATTCAACGAAGTCCGCACCATGCGCGGCATCGCCATTCAGATCGACGAGTTACCGGGCCTGTGCCGCAAGACCCGCGCAGCGATTCCGGCCGCCATCCGTCGCGGCCTGGAAAATCACCCCGAAATTGCCTTCGAACTGCTCAACGCCCACGACTTGCTGCGCGACACCTGATCACTTTTTCAGCCCCAGGCGTTTGCGCATCTCGGCCGTGATGCTCTGGCGGGTTTTCTTCATGTCGGCCCATGGCTCGTCGCCAACCTCCACCAACCGCTCATGAACGTTGTGCACGTTCCACTGATTGCCACCCTTGATCTCGGCGACCTCCTCGCGAAACAGCGGCACCGACACCGGCAGACCTTCGCGGGTACGCGTGGCGTAAGCGCAGATGGTGGTGGCGCCCAGACCGTTACGCAGGTAATCGATAAAGATCCGCCCGACGCGGTTTTTCGGCCCGGACACCGCCGAAAACCGCTCCGGCAACAGCTTGGCAATATGATTGACGATGGCGTGGCTGAAGTCCTTGACCTCCTCCCAGCCAAGCTTGCGGGTTAGCGGCACGACCAGGTGAATACCCTTGCCACCACTGGTTTTAAGGAACGCTTTCAAACCCAATTCATCGAGCACGGTCAATGTCAGCGCCGTCGCTTCGACCATGCTTTTCCACGGCAGCGCCGGATCCGGGTCGAGGTCGAGGACGAAGCGATCGGGCTTGTCCAGATCGACCGTGGTCGCATTCCAGGTGTGCAGCTCGACGGTGCTCATCTGCACCGCGCCGATCAGTGCTTCGGCGTTGTTGATCAGCATCACCGGTTGTCCGGTGACGTCCTTGTCCAGCGTGGTGATGCCGGGGATCGCCAGACGTTCGGCGTTTTTCTGGAAGAACAGTTCGCCGGCGATGCCGTCCGGGGCACGCACCAGGGCCACTGGCCGATCCTTGAGCTGCGGCAGGATCCATTCGGCGACGCTGGCGTAGTACTCGGCCAGTTGTATTTTGGTGGTGCCGCTGACCGCGTCGATCACCCGATCAGGGTGAGTGATGCGCACCTTGCCGTTGGCCAGTCCGAGTTGTGACGGTGCGGTGTCGGTGTTACTGGCCGGAGATTTTTTCGTCGGCGTCTTCGTGGCGGTTTTCGTTTCTGGAGTCTTCACGGATTTCACTCGCTCCTCAGTGATGTCCTTGGCCGGTTTGTCATCGCGCAAGCCATGAAACACGGCGTGGCGCACCGAACCGTCCTTGGTCATTTCGGCAAATGCGACTTCTGCCAGCAGTTTCGGCTTCAGCCAGTGCACACCTTTGACCTCGAAGCCGCTGGGTGGATTGACCACCGCCGCCTTCTTCACCTGCAAGGGTTTGAGTTGGGCCAGAATGCTTTTCAACGTTGATTCGTTGAAACCGGTGCCGACCTTGCCGGCGTAGCGCAATTCGCCGCTGTCGCGATCGTGCAGCCCCAACAGCAATGCGCCGAAGGCACTGCGCGAACCTTTCGGGTCGGTGTAGCCGACGACCACGAACTCCTGACGATGCTTGCACTTGAGCTTGATCCAGTCGCCACTGCGCCGCGACACATACGGCGAGCCGAGGCGTTTGCCGATCAGGCCTTCCATCTGCATCTGGCAGGCGCTGTTGAGCAGTGCATCCGGGGTTTCGTCGAAGGCTTCAGAGAAACGCAACAACGGTTGCTCATGACTGCCGAGCACCGTGGCCAGCGCAGCGCGACGCTCTTCGACCGGTACTTCACGCAGGTCGACGCCGTTGAGATACGGCAGATCAAACAGGTAGTAGAGGATGTTGCCGCTACGCCCGGCTTCGAAGGCATTCTGCAGGGCCTGAAAATCCGGCACGCCTTGTTCATTGGCGACGACCATTTCACCGTCCAGCCAAGCCGACTCAAGACCGAGCCCCGCCAGGGCTGCGGCTTGTTGCGGCAATTTGTGCGTCCAGTCGTGACCGTTGCGGGTGAACAGTTGCACCTGATCATGATCAATGCGCGCCATGATCCGGTAGCCGTCGAATTTGATCTCGTAACTCCACTGCCCTTCCGGTGCGCTGTCGACCAACGTGGCCAGTTCCGGCTTGAGCTGCGCCGGCAGTTTGGCCTTGTGCGCGCCGGTGAGTTTGCCGGTCGCGGCTTTGCGCGTCTTGGCCGGGGGCTTTTTCAGCGGTTTACTTTGTTCGGCGGCCAGTTTGGGCTGGGTGACAAGTGTGCGTTCGCTCAGCACGCTGTCCGGCTCGGCGACCAATACATCGTAATCATCTTGCGGACGAGCGGCGCTGTCCTGATGCTTGATCAGAAACCAGTTCTCCTTCTTGCCCGGCATGTGCGTGCGCACCAGATTCCAGATGCCGCCGAGCTTTTCGCCTTGCAGCTCGAACTTGAGCTTGCCCTTGGCGTAGGCCTTGTGCGGATCTTCCAGCGGAATCCACACACCGCGATCCCAGACGATCACATCGCCAGCACCGTAATGCCCTTCGGGGATGCTGCCCTCGAACGTCGCGTAATCCAGCGGATGATCCTCGACATGCACCGCCAGACGTTTGACCTTGGGGTCGAGCGACGGCCCTTTCGGCACCGCCCAGCTCTTCAAGGCGCCATCGAGTTCCAGACGAAAGTCATAGTGCAGGTGCGAAGCGTCGTGCTTCTGGATGCAGAACTGCAACGCGTGATCCGTGGCGGTTTCACGCCCGGAGCGCTTGACGGCGGCCGGCTCAGACGTCGCCGAGAAGTCGCGCATGCGGTTGTAGTCGTCAAGGTTTCTGCTCATTGCGCACCTGCCTTGCTTCAGCCAATTCGGGTCACGGTCAACGCCACCACGGCGATCCGGTCGACCCGTTGATAACCGGGGTTGAGCAGCTCCTCGCCGAAGACATCCGGATCAAGTTCGCGATACGTCCAGCCGAAGCGCTGTTCATCGAGTCGCGGCAGCACGGTGTCAAGAAACGGATCGCGACCATCAACCATCGCCACGCCGGTATAAAGCAGCAACGAGCCGCCAGGTGCCAGCCGATTCAGCGCCTGCTCGACGATGCGCAGCGACAGCCCCGCCCCCAGCGTGCCGCCACCGTGGCGATAGGCGCGTTCCGCTGGATCGGCCATGTACGGCGGGTTGGCGACGATCAGGTCGAACTCACCGTCAACGCCTTGCAACAGATCACTGGCGCGCACTTCGACGTTGCCGACTTCTGCCAGCGCCGCATTGATCGCAGTCAGACGCAGCGCTGCAGGGTTGATGTCCAGCGCCAGCACTTGTGCCTCGCGACGGGCACGGCCGATCACAATCGCACCGACGCCAGCGCCACAGCCAATGTCCACCGCGCGATGGATCGGCGCGAAATTCTGTTGCAGGTGAGCGTGGATCAGTTGCGCAAAACGGTAGGTGTCGGGGCCGAAAAACACCGCATCAGCAGCCTCGGTAGGGAACGCCGAATGCACGAACAGCAAATCATCCAGGCTTGACCAGCGCACGCGACTTTTCAACTGACCTTCGTAGGTATCAATGACCTGAGCGTCTTGCAGCTGCCGCTGTTCATCGGCCGACAACAACCCCGGTGCGAACGGACGCGACCAACCGAATACATCGCGCAAGGAGTCGGCCATCTGACCCTCGTCACGCTGGTTGACCCGTTGATGGGTCAACGGCGTCGGGGTGACGAACCGATATCCGTCTGCCAACAAGCGCCGGCCCAGTTGCAGCAGCACGAGGTCGTTGGTACAGAGTTGTTCTTCCTGATTCATCGGCGATGTCCTTAAGGCAAACGGGATTTGAGTTCGATAAAACGGCGGGTGGCGAGCAGTCCGGCCGGATGTGCATGGCGGGCCGGCGCGAGCCAGGGGATCAGAATCGCCATCTGCGCCAATCCGTCCCGACCTTGCAGCGCGGCGTTGAGCGCCTGTACGTCGGGATCCTGTTCAAGCCCTTCGATGGGCGCTGCGGGATGACTGTGCCGCCGAACAGCTTTCGCTTTATCCGATGGTGTCCAGTCGCCGGCAATCCAGTCGTGCACCAGTTGTTTTTCGTAGGTATTGAACACGCCAAACATCGCCGCACCGTCGCCCGCGATCAGTTGCCAAAAACGGCTGGTCTGCGGGTCTTCGTGGCGTTTGATCCAGCCCTTGTTCTGCAACGCTTGAAGAAAACCGGGCAATTGTTCCGGTGCAGCCAGCCACTGATTGACGGTCTGCCCTTCGAAGCGGCAGTAATCGGAGTGCATGTGCTGGGCGAATGGGCACTTGCGCTCGAGCATCGCCAGCAACTCGTGCTCTAGGTCGAAACCCTCGATGATTGCGCGACTGCCCTGCCCCAGGTCGTTGAGCCGATAGCCCAGCGATACCCGGCGTAGAAACTCGGTGCGATCGGCTTCAAGCGGTAGTAGATCGAGCGCTGCTTGCACGGCTTTTTGTGCATGGCCGGTGCTGGCGTTGTCGATGGTCACATGCAGGGTGAAATAGTACGGATCGATGCCCAGCTCACTGAGTTCGTAACTGCTGATCAACAGGTGCAACGGCAGTTGTTCATAGCCGAGGTTGTAGCCGATCACCTCGGGCAAATAATCAGCACCACAGACACCGAGTGCCAGTTGTATCGCGCCTTGCAGGTAGCGTTCATCGTCGATGGCGCTACTGTCCTGCAGATCGTGCTCGGCGAGCAATTTCTGGTAAATCACCACGTGGTTCTGCGCCGGATTGCCTTCGCCCAGTTCTTCCAGAAAGGTGCGCAGCAAGCCTTGTAAACGCGGGTCCTGCCAGCGCGGCAGCAGGCCAGAAAGCCAGGCACCATCAACCAGTTTGGTCGGCGCTACCGCTTGCAGGAAATACAACGCCTGCGCCTTGCCACGGAAAAATTGCCGAGGCCCACCGGCCTTGCGCTGTTGCAGATAGTCGGCGTATTGCCGGGCGACATCGGCGCAATGTTCGGCTACCCATGCGTGCCACGTCGCGGGATCTTCGGGCAGGGAATCGGAGAGTTGCGCGGCGTGTTGCAGTTGCTCCTGCAAAAACGTCCGCGCAAGGTCCTGTGAATTGTCATCGCGCAACAGCGCATCATAGACCTGCCGAATGCTTCCGGCGGCGTTCATCACATGCGGTTGGTCAGGCGCAGCCTGCAGGTGTGTCAGGACAGTCATGGCAAAATTCTCGGTCGATTGGCAGGGCGCTGTTCCACACGCCTCTACAGCAGCAGAGAGCCAGCGCCTGCGAAAAATTCAATCGACGTGAAAATTGCCCGGACGGACGGCGAAGCAGCTCCTTGGCGGAGCTGCTGGTGGCAATGATTTTTTAACGTGACTTCAGGCCTGACCTTTGGCCTGCTGTTCCAGATGCACCTGCAAGTCCGGATCGATCTGCAAGGCTGCTGCCAACTCATCAAGATAACTGCGCTCGGCGTTCTGCTGGTCGTCCACGAGGATTACGCTGACCAGATACATTTCAGCGGCCATGGCCGGATCGCCTTTGGCCGCCTGCGCGACTTCGTTGGCGTCCAGCGGTTTCGAGACTTCGTCCTCAAACCATTGCTGCAATTGTGGGTCGTCGGTGTGTTTGCTGATTTCCCCATTGATCAACTGTTGTTCCCGGGCGTCGATCTCACCGTCAGCCTTGGCCGCCGCGATCAACGCACGAAGCACCGCGTGGCTGTGTTCTTCGATGTCCGGGCCTGCAAGGAGATTCGCGGTCTGGGGAATCTGTTGCGGGGCCGCGCTAGCCTGGCTGCGTTGCCAGGCCTGATATGCCTGAAACGCCATCATCCCTAGCGACGCCAGCGCCGCATAATTGGTCCCGCCGGAACGACTTTGCGTGCCGCCCCCACCGCCCAGAGCCCCACCCAATGCGCCGCCGAGACCACCACCGGCACCGCCGCCGAGCAAACCACCGAGCAAGCCGCCCAAGCCGCCAAGTCCACCGGCGGAGCCACCGCTGCTGCCCGCGCCCGAGCCGCCACCGAGCAGTCCACCCAGCAACCCACCTAAACCGCCCAACCCGCCAGCCGGGTTTGCAGATTGTTGTCCCGTCGAGGCCTGGCCTCGCAGCAGTTGTTCAAGCAAATCGCTGGTGTTCATGACGTCATCCTCAAGCATTGGCAGTGACTGCGTCTGGCAACAATAGACCCCGGCAGCCATAGCGCCAGCACCGTTTGGCTGACACCCAATGCTCCGATGGATTTCGCCCGCGTATTTTTTCGCCGGCCAGCTAAGATTGATCAATGGTGAACCTTATCCCGGCCAGACCGGTCGATAGCTGCAACCCCGACCCGGTTTGCCGGCGCCCTTGTTGCCCAAGGGTGATACCCGGCTTGCTTGACTTTCTGGAGAACGCCCCCGTGATATCGACCGTACACATCGCCAGGCTCAAAGCATGGGGCGCCCATGGCTTTACCGCGACTGGCGTGGTCACTGCCTTTCTGGCCACCCTCGCCCTCTTGGAAAACCAGCCGACCCACTGCCTGATGTGGCTGGGCGTGGCGCTGATTGTCGACGGCCTCGACGGCGCACTGGCGCGCAAGGTCAACGTGCAATCGGTGCTGCCGAGCTTCGACGGTTCGATCCTTGATCTGGTGATCGATTACCTGACGTACGTGTTCATTCCGGCGCTGTTCATCTATCGCTACATTCCATTGCCCGACTACACCCTGCTGCTGACCGTGTCGCTGATTCTGGTGTCGTCGCTGTTCTGTTTCTGCAACGTCAATATGAAGAGCAAGGACAACTACTTTGTCGGGTTTCCGGCGGCGTGGAATGTGGTCGCGCTGTGCCTGTACATCATCGGACCGGGGCCATGGATTACCTTCCTGACGGTAATTGGCCTGGCGTTGCTGACAGTGACGCGGATGAAGTTTTTGCACCCGTTCCGTGTGCGCCGCTTCATGCCGATCAACATTGCGGTGACGGCAATCTGGCTGCTGTGCAGCCTGTCGCTGGTGCTCAACCACCCGGTGATCAACCCGTTGGTGATGGGCTTGTGGTTGCTGATGTCAGCGTACTTTCTGGGGATCTGCATCTGGCGCACGGCGCTGGAATGGTTTGAGCGGCCGCAGGTGAAATAAGCTCCAGAACCCAACACACATCCATTGTAGGAGTGAGCCTGCTCGCGATAGCGGTCTGTCAGTTGAATATTTTTGACTGAAAGAACGCTATCGCGAGCAGGCTCACTCCTACAGGGATCTTCATTCAGCGTTTAGTGATCACCACCTCCAGATACTCACTCGGCACCACCAGCGACTCCTCCCCCGCCCGGTTCAAACGGTTGAGCAAAGCCGCCAGATCACTTTCCAGCGCCTGCCCACTCTCCGGCGGCAACGCCGCGAAAGCCTTGTGCACTGGCCCGTACCAATGGCGGAAAATATCGATGAAATGCGCGGCCGAGCGATAGCGGAAGTTGAACTCGCGCCGCGTCACGCGCAGCAGAAATTCGCGGTCATCGAAATGCTTGTGCAACCACGCATCGGAGCCCCAATTCGACGGCGGCTGAGCACCGGCAGGCGGTGGCAGATGCCGGCCGAGGGTCTTGAACATCTGGCCAACGAAACCTTCCGGGGTCCAATTGGCCAGACCGATCCGCCCGCCACGGCGACAAACCCGGCCGAGTTCGGCAGCAGCCTTGTCCTGATCCGGTGCGAACATCACACCAAAGGTCGACAGCACGGCGTCGTAACTCTCGTCGGCGAACGGCAGCGCTTCGGCATCGGCCACCTGAAACGTCACGTCCAGATGCTCCGCCCGGGCCCGATCCTGACCGCGCTCCAGCAGTGCCGCAACGTAATCGGTCGAGGTGACCAGACAACCGCGCCGTGCCGCTGCCAGCGTTGCATTACCGTTGCCGGCGGCGACATCCAGCACCTCCTCGTCGCAACGCAGGTCGCAGGCTTCGGCGAGGTTTTCGCCGACGATTTGCAACGTCGTGCCAATCACCGCGTAGTCGCCGCTGGCCCAGGCGACTTTCTGGCGTTCCTTCAGGGCAGTCAGGTCAATCGGGGTACTCATAAGAGTGAACTCCGCTGCGGGTGGGATCGGTGATCATTCGGCCGTCGTCGGATCGATGACCGTCACCACACGCGCCACACTGTTGGCAGGAAAGCCACCGAGCCTGGCGTGTTCGCGCACCTGCTCTTCGTCAGGCGCGATGTACACGCAATAGATTTTGTCGGCGGTGACATAACTCTGCAGCCACTGCACCTGCGGCCCGAGATCACGCAAGGCCTGACAGGACGTTTGCGACACGGCTTTTAGTTCTTCATCCGACAGCTTTCCGGCTCCTGGAATCTCGCGTTCAATCACGAATTTCGGCATGGCAACCTCGCGTTCTTTTTATGTGGCAGGACCGGCAGTGACCCTGCTCGCCCACTATCGCGCTGCTGCTGACTGGCGTCCCTGCCGATCGTCCGGCAACCCTTGAAAACAGGGGGTTTGCCGATGAGTGGCGCGAATCTGTTAAGCGGCTGGAACACCTTCAGGATTGCCAACGTTCGGGGATTGGTTTCTGATGCTCGCTCGCTACTGGAACGGACTCGTCAGATGTCACTGAAAATCGATTGGCTCGCGCATCACATGCACCACAGCGACCGTTATGCGCAATGGATTCATCAACAATTCCCTTACGAATACGTCGACCAACCGCTGGCCGAATGGCAGCGTGAATTTGCCCTGGGCCAAAGCAATGGCGACTGGTCCTGCCTGATCGCCATGGACGGTGAGCGGCTTGTCGGCGGCGCGGCGCTGGCGCGTGATGACCTCGCGCTGCGGCCCGATCTCGGCCCTTGGCTGGCCTGCGTATTCGTCAGCCCTGAAGCACGCGGACAAGGGCTGGCGGAACGCATGATTGAAGGAATTTGTCACGAGGCGAAAGACTGCGGCTTTGCGCGTCTTTATCTGCACACACAAACCAAGCAGGGCTACTACGCCAAGCGCGGCTGGCAAATCGTGGAGCGTTTTCGTGCCTGGGACAACGAGCAATGGCTCATGGTGCGTGACCTCTGAGCCATCGGACGTTGCTGATCAGGCCGCAGGCGCCTTCGCCTCCTGCAACAACTGCTGGATCATCTGCTCCTGCGCTTCATAGCGACCTTCGCCGAAGTGGCTGTAACGCACCTGCCCTTTGGCGTCGATCAGGTAATGCGCCGGCCAGTATTGATTGTCGAAGTTGCGCCAGATCGCATAGTTGTTGTCGATGGCCACCGGGTAGGTGATGCCAAGTTTTTTCACCTGATCCCGAACGTTGTCGATGATCCGCTCATAGCCGTATTCCGGGGTGTGCACACCGATCACCACGAGGCCGTCCTTTTCGTATTTCTTCGCCCAGTCTTTGACGTACGGCAACGTGTGCTGGCAGTTGATGCAGTCGTAGGTCCAGAAGTCCACCAGCACCACTTTGCCGCGCAGGGACTCGGCGTTCAGCTCGGGCGAGTTGAGCCATTGCACGGCGCCGCCCAGTGACGGCATCGCGCCTTTGCCCTGCTCCATCGGCGAGTCCGCGCGGACTTTGCTGACGAAGTAGTCGACTGCTTTCGGTACGTTCTCCAAAAGGCTTTTTTCGACGCTGGCCAGGCCTTGGGAGGACGTGTTCGCCAGCAAGGTTTTATCGAAGCCGGTGG
Organism: Pseudomonas sp. AIG; assembly: GCF_977020205.1. Taxonomy (NCBI): domain Bacteria; kingdom Pseudomonadati; phylum Pseudomonadota; class Gammaproteobacteria; order Pseudomonadales; family Pseudomonadaceae; genus Pseudomonas; species Pseudomonas sp. AIG. The sequence continues at coordinate 21,571 of NZ_CDROCK010000046.1, forward strand.
CAATCACCACCGCCGTCGCGAGCACCGCAACACCGGCACCACGGCGCAACCAGCCGGTGAACGGAATTGACGGTTTCAGGCGATTGACCAAGCCGCGCCCGGTGAAGATCAGCGTGGCCAGCGACAACGCACTGCCAGCGCCGTAGGCCAGCAGCAACACACTGGTCTGCGCATTGGCACCTTGCAACATGGCCCCGCTGAGGATCACCCCGAGAATCGGTCCGGCGCACGGTGCCCACAGCAACCCCGTAGCGACGCCGAGCATGATCGCCCCCATTGGTCCGGCTTTCTTGCGCGCATCCGGATCGAGGCGGTTGCCGAGCATCACGAACGGTCGCGTCAGCCAGTCGCCGATGCGCGCCGAGATCAGCGACAGGGCGAACACGCTCATCACGATCAGTGCGACGTAACGTCCGCTGTTGCTGGCCTGGATCACCCACTCGCTGCTGACCACGGCGAGGCTTGAGATCAGCGCGAAGGTCAGCGCCATGCCGCCGAGGGTCAGCAGTATCGAAGCGCGGCTGCGTTGGACCCCGGCGAACAGAAACGGCACCACCGGCAGAATGCAGGGGCTGAGCACGGTCAGCAGACCGCCGAGGAATGCGATGAGGTACATAGTGAGTCACCCTTGATCAATGAATGTGGCGAGCCGTTCAGACGCTTTGGCTCTCCAGCCAATGGCTCTGCGGCGTTCGGCTGGCGCCGTTCTCGGCAAACATCTGGCCTTGTGGCGTGCGGCTCGAGCCATCCGCGGCAATCAGGCCGTCGCTGTCCTGCTTGGCCTCCGGCGTCAGTTGAAAGCAGGTACCGCTGTGGCAGCTATGCTGTTCAACCGCAGCATTGGCATGGGCGGCGACGCCGGCCAGGGAGAACGCGATGGCGGTCAAAAAACGCGAGACGTTGTTCATGGTGTTGTTCCTTCTATAAAGAGTTGGCTGGGTTGCCGTTGGTTGAAGACTCAGTTGTCGGTGTTGCAGCCATCAGCGAATTTGCTGTAATCGAGTACGCGGGTCTGGCCCGCCGAATCGAGGTAGGTCATGCGCGCCTCGACGATGCCGCAGGACACCGAGTTGTCCTCTTTCAGCGAGATCACTTTCTGGATATCCAGGTGGGTGCCGTAGGTGTAGGTTTGCGGGGTGACAGCGGCTTCGGCACGGGCCGACAGCGTGCAGATGTTCAGGGCGGCAAACAGGCAGGCGGCGATTACGGATGTGTTGTTCATGGCGTTTCCTCAAGGCTTCAGTGGGTTGGAGCCGAGGCGATCGGTGTGAGCCTCGATGGAGCCTATTTGAGGCTCGCGAGGTATCGCGTCTGTGTCAGGAAAAGCCGCGTTTCAATCGCTGTGTATCCCGGCCAGCGGGGGATACACAGCGATACAAAGCCCTGAAAAAACCGGGTTTTTGCGTGCTCATGTATCCGTTGTCACGGCAGATACACTGCAATACAAAGGCAGGCAGGCGAGCCGCCGCAGGCTCGATACACTGCACGGCAGTCCCTTTTGATAGAGGTTTGCACCGATGGATCATGTCGATCACATTCTCATCGTCGACGACGACCGCGAGATCCGTGAACTGGTGGGCAACTACTTGAAGAAAAACGGCCTGCGCACCACGGTGGTCGCCGATGGCCGGCAGATGCGCAGCTTTCTCGAAGCCAACACCGTCGACCTGATCGTGCTCGACATCATGATGCCCGGCGACGATGGCCTGCAGCTGTGCCGCGAACTGCGCGTGGGCAAACACAAGGCCACGCCGGTGTTGATGCTGACCGCGCGCAACGATGAAACCGACCGCATCATTGGTCTGGAAATGGGCGCCGATGATTACCTGACCAAACCGTTCGCCGCCCGCGAACTGCTGGCGCGGATCAACGCCGTGCTGCGCCGCACACGGATGCTGCCACCGAATCTGGTGGTCACCGAGGCCGGGCGGTTACTGGCCTTCGGCCGTTGGCAACTGGACACCTCGGCCCGTCATCTGCTGGATAAGGACGGCACCATGGTCGCCCTCAGCGGCGCTGAATATCGATTGCTGCGGGTCTTTCTCGATCACCCGCAACGGGTGCTCAGCCGCGATCAACTGCTCAATCTGACCCAGGGCCGCGATGCCGATCTGTTCGACCGCTCGATCGATTTGCTGGTCAGCCGTTTGCGCCAGCGTCTGCTCGATGATGCGCGCGAGCCGGCCTACATCAAGACCGTGCGCAGCGAAGGTTACGTGTTCTCACTGCCAGTCGAAATTCTCGGTGCCCCGGCATGAGCGTCAATCTGCACTGGCCGCGTACCCTCGCCTCGCGCCTGTCGCTGATCTTTCTGATCGGCCTGCTGCTTGCTCAGGCGCTGTCGTTCGGCGCGCAGTATTACGAGCGTTACCAAAGCGCCAAGAACACCATGCTCGGCAATCTCGAAACCGACGTGTCGACCTCGATTGCGATCCTTGATCGACTGCCCGCCGCAGAGCGCCCCGACTGGCTTACGCGTCTGGCGCGGGCCAATTACGGCTACCTGTTGAGCGAAGGCGAACCGGGCACGCCGATCGAGGCTGGGGATGTGCCGGTGGCCGTCACCTCGATCACTGAAGCCATCGGTGAACGCTATCCGCTGACCTTCACCGATATTCCCGGGCCGAAGAAACACTTTCAGGGCCATTTGCGCCTGAGCGACGGCAGCCCGGTGACCATCGATGTGCGTCCCGCCATGGCGCCATTGTCGCCCTGGCTGCCGGTGGTTTTGCTTGGGCAACTGGCGTTGATGATCGCCTGCACCTGGCTGGCGGTGCGCATCGCGATCCGTCCGCTGACGCGCCTCGCCAACGCCGTGGAAACCCTTGACCCCAACGCCCACCCGATCAACCTCGACGAAAGCGGCCCGAACGAAGTGGCCTACGCCGCGCGTGCATTCAACACGATGCAGGCGCGCATCGCCGCTTACCTCAAAGAGCGCATGCAACTGCTGGCGGCGATTTCCCACGACCTGCAAACGCCGATCACGCGGATGAAATTGCGCGCCGAGCTGATGGACGATTGCGCCGAGAAAGACAAACTGTGGAATGACCTCAGCGAGATGGAACATCTGGTGCGCGAAGGCGTGGCTTACGCCCGCAGCATCCATGGTTCGACCGAAGAAAGCCGCCGGACCAACATGGACTCCTTCCTCGAAAGCCTGGTGTTCGACTATCAGGACATGGGCAAGCAGGTGCACCTGGTCGGCAAGAGTGCGACGGTCATCGACACCCGTCCTCATGCGTTGCGCCGGGTTCTGGTGAACCTGACCGACAACGCACTGAAATTCGCCGGTGCCGCCGAAGTCTGGGTCGAAGCGAACAAGGGCAGCCTGGCGATCACCGTCATGGACCGTGGCCCGGGCATCGCCGACGCTGAACTGGCGCAAGTGCTGCAACCGTTCTACCGCGTAGAAAACTCGCGCAATCGCGATACCGGCGGCACCGGGCTGGGGTTGGCGATCGCCCAGCAACTGGCCATGGCGTTGGGCGGCTCGTTGACGTTGAGCAACCGCGAGGGTGGCGGGTTGTGTGCTGAACTGAAGCTGCCGCTGCACCCGTAAACGCTTGCACGGCACCTGTTTAACACTACCGACCAGTACCGGTCGGTAGCCTGCACGCCGCCGCGCCAATGCCTACAACTTCATCAGAATCCACTGACTGTGCCTCTTGGCTGATGCGCTTATGGTTGTGTTGCCCGTTGTGTACTGATCACCATTGGTCGCCACTGTCAGATCTGACAGTAGCGAGTCAGCGCCGGGCTGCGGTTCCATGACGATTGGCCCACCCTGTCGAGGCGCAACATGAACCTGCTCGAATCCGTCACACACGTGTGTACGCGCCTGGCACCCGGCGGCTGGCATTCACTGATGCTCGCCCACGGCCTGGATCTGCTCGCCGAACCGCTGGCGGCGGAGCTGCGCAAGCCGCTGAACATCGACCGTTCGCTACCCGGGTTTGCCGATTTCGCATTGGCCGGCAGCCGCGCGATCGAAGCCGGCGCACCGGCGCACAGCCTGCTCTATCACGCGCTGGCCTCCCCCAACGTGCGCTGTGATGAGATCGGGCGAACATTGCAGCTGTTTCCCACCGCCGCCGAGATCGAGACAGTGCTCGACTATGTCTTCAGCGTCAGCCCGCCCACACTCGGCAGTCTGCACCACAAAGCCCGGGGCGCGCCGTTGGCGGTGGTCGCGTTCGCCAGTGAATATCGTTGCGCCGTCGACACCGTGCATGGCCGGCATGCCGACCTGTGCTTCTCGCGTACCGGTATCGCCCGCGTCGGCACCGCCCCCGCGTGCTATGACGCAACACTGCGCAGTTTCCTGCCCTTCGTCGACGATGATCCGCACGGCATCCGGGTGATGCCAGTGCGCTACAGCGCCTACATTGCCGTGCAACTCAAGGGCGACGCCGAACGCTTCGGGCCGATGGATTTCCAGGTGGACATTGATGCCGAACTGGACTTCTGGGTGCCGCTGCACAAGTTGTTCAATGGCTCGCAATGCCTGCAAGGCATGAACCTGACAGTGTCGCTGGACAATCACCAGATCAACGAAAAACTGCGCCATATCCATTTACGCCATAGCGGCACCGGTTGGCAGGAACCGCAGATCAACCAGCCGCCCTTCGTCGTTACCGACAATCTGGCGCATTGGGCGTGGGCTGTAGATCTCGGCCCCGGTCTGCTGTTGCCTGACGTCAGAACCCGGCTGGTTGCGCCCGTTGAATATCAGGGTCAGCCGTTGTCCTTTGTGATGCCGGCCAACACCGGCGGCATGGTTCACGGACGTCACCGGGTCGAGGCCGATGGCAGCATCGAGGATTTGAACGACCACGAAGATGTCGAGGAATTGGTGCGTCAGGGCGGTTATCGCGCCTTGCATTATCAGGACGGTACCGCCGATGGCTGGGTGTTGCCACGCAGCCCGATGCTGGAAAACAGTTTGCCGGCCGTCGCGGCCTACTCGCTGATCGGCCCTCCGGACTTCTATCCGCTGTGCAGTCAACGCAAGCTGTTGCAGTGGCTCAGCGACGAACCGACGCTACCGAGCACCGGCCTCTGGCACGCTCGACTGGAGGCGCTTTCCAACGTTCGCTACTGCGCCAACCTGCACTTGCAAGATCAGTTGTTCTCCCCGTCCGACCGCGGCGTGAGCGCCATCGTTGTCCTCGCCGATCAGGCCGGCAAGCTGCGATCCTCCGCCGCGCCACCATCACCATCGCGGCCGACCTCATTGCCTGACGGCGCCGCCGGGGTGTTCGGGCCTGGCTGGGAGGTCGGTTGGGTTCGCCAGCGCACGGCGGACGATGAGTGGATCAACGTCCTCGCCGGTTATCAGATGGCCAGCCCGTTTCCCGAGGATGCGAAGATCTGCGCGGCGCTGGGTTCTTTCTGGCCCGGCGTAGCTCCCGATTCGGCACGGGTCTTCGAGCCGCGCTCGACGCTGCACAGCATCATTCCCCTGACCGATGAGGAAATCGGCATGGGCGGCGGCGTGGCCTGGGATAATCAGCGCGGCCCGCAACTGGTCACTCAAGACGACCGGCTGATCGTCCAGTACCACGCGTATGCCCATGCCGATTACACACAAGTGGCCCTTGATGGCCGGTTTTCCCTGAGCACGACCGGCCACACCGCGCAAACCGCGTATCAGCAGCGCGTACGCTCGATGTATCGCGTGTACCGCGCGCTCGGCGCCGCCAGCGATAAACCCCTGCGCAATGCCTGGCCATTGTTGTCGTTCGTTGAAGTGCAGCGGCCGAACGCGGAACTGGACAGCGCACAGGCGCAATCCGGACAGGTCCTGGAGGGCTGGGTGCAGCGCTTTTTGCTGTACAAGCGCGGTGCCGTGCAAGTTGCCGAAGGTGATTTCAGGTTACGCCACGTCGAAGTCGAAGAACTGGTGATTATGCTGCTCAGCGCCGATGCAATCCTGATCAAACGCGACACCCTGCCATGGCAGGTCGCCCATGAAGCATTTTGATGTTGTGGTCGTTGGTGCCGGCCCTGCGGGCTGCGCAACGGCAATCAGTTGCGCCCGTCACGGACTGCGCGTGGCCTTGATCGAACGGCAGGCGTTCCCCCGATTTCGCCCCGGCGAAAGCCTGCATCCGGGTATCGAACCGCTACTACGACAACTGGGGGTCGCCGAACAGCTGTGTGACGGCGCGGCCCGGCGCTATGACGGCCATTGGGTGCACTGGAACGGCGCGCCGCGCTTCAATCCTTTTGGCGCCGATGATCGCGGCGCGTGGCAGGGTTTTCATCTGGAACGGGCGCACCTGGACGCGACGTTACTGTCGCAAGCTGTCAGGTTGGGGGTGGAGATCAGTCAGCCCTGCCGGGCGCGACGGGTGCTGGCTCAGGCCAATCGGGTGATCGGCGTGGATACTGACAGTGGATGCCTTTATGCGACCTGCCTGATCGATGCCAGTGGCGCTTGTGATTGGCTCGCTCGCCAACTCGGTCTGCCGGTCCGGCACTGTTCACCACCGCTGGTGGCGCGTTACGGCTACCTGCAAGGTCACAGCGCAACCTATGCAACAACCGCACACTTGCTGGCCGACCCTGACGGATGGACCTGGATCGCTCAGGTTGAGCAGCAGTTGCTGCACTGGGCGCACCTGACGTTCGAGAACAACATGCGATCGGCGAGACTTCCCGAGGCGCTGCAAGCATTGCCAGCCGTGGGGCCGATACGAGGCGCCGATGTAACCTGGCGCATCACCCCGGCCGCCGCCGGTGCCGGCTATTTTCTCGTGGGCGATGCCGCCAACCGACTCGACCCGGCGTCTTCTCACGGCGTGCTCAAAGCGTTGATGAGCGGTATGCAGGCCGCGCAAGCCGTGGCGGATTGTCTGCGCCAATCGACCTTGCAGATACCGGCGCAGGCGCAATATCGCCAATGGCTGGACGCAGGATTCGCACGCGATGTGACGCATCTGCGCGACTTCTATCGTCAGCATCCCTGCCCGCCGTCGTGGCTCTCTGCCGCATGATCAAAAGACGCTGCCGAGCACGCCATCCTCGTGAAACTGCCGCAACAACGCCGATCCGCTTTCCATGAATACTTCGGTCTCGGCCACCCCTGCTTCCACCGCCAAAGCTTGCAATTGCTGGCGGCCATCAAGGTCAGGAAACGCTTCAATGTGCTGTAACAGACGCCATGCCAGCGGACTCAGTTGGGAAAACTGCACACGCCAGTCCGCCGTGCGTTGCACCAGCAACAGCGTCGGTTGCGCCGGTGGCGTGGCGGGCTGATGGTTCGGATCAAGTGCATGCACCGGCCAGACATACGCCAACGGCCAGGCCAGCGCCGAGATCTGCAGCGGGCGTTCCAGCAACAGCGCCGGATCGCTTGACGGCAGCGCCTGAGCATCAGACTGCTGCAAGACCATCTCGACCCACTCGTAATGCGCCAGCTCCAGCAAAAACGCCGGCCACTCGCCCTCGCGCAACATCTGCGGTGACGAAGCGAGATAGTCGAGAAACGTTTCGGCAATCTCTCCGAACTTCGGAGTCTGCGCCCGCCAGTCGCGCAAGAATCCTCGCACCAGCAAGCCCCAGCGTCGCTCACCGATGATGCGGATCAACACCGGAAATGTGCCGCTTAACAACTGCGAGACATTGTTGAACACCAGATCGCGGTAGACGTTGACCCGCGCCGCGTTCATGCCGGCCGGTGGCGATTGATGGTCGGGATCGCGCAAATATCGGGTCAGCGCCTGTTGTTGCTGTAGCAGGTTATCCACGATGGCCGCCCCCCGCTTGCAAGCGGCGAATGGTCTGCAACTCGGCGACCAATTCGGAAAACGCCGGGAAATTGAAATCCCGCTCAAGCAGCGTTGGCTTTGCGCCAAATCGCCTATAGGCCTCGGCCAGCAGAGACCACACCACCGGTTTGACTGAGGCACCGTGGGTGTCGATTTTCAGCGTGTCGGACTTATCGAAATGCCCGGCCACATGCATGCCGACCACCCGGCGCGGCTCGATACCAGCGAGAAAGGTTTGCGGATCGAATCCGTGGTTGATCGCGTTGACGTAGACATTGTTGACGTCCAGCAGCAGGTCGCAATCGGCCTCGTGCAGCACGGCATTGGTGAAGGTCACCTCATCCATGTCTTGGCGCGGGGCGGCGTAGTAGGAGACATTTTCCACCGCCAGTCGCCGACCGAGAATGTCCTGGGCCTGACGAATTCGCGCGGCAACGTGGTGCACCGCTTCCTCGGTGAACGGCAATGGCAGCAAGTCATACAGATGACCGTCATCGCTGCAATAACTCAGGTGCTCGCTGTACAGCGGCACGTGGTAATGGTCGAGAAACACCCGCACTTCCTGCAAGAACCCGACATCCAGCGGCGCCGGCCCGCCAAGGGACAGCGACAAGCCGTGACAGGACAACGGGTAGCGTTCGGCCAGTTCACGCAACGCCGCGCCATGGGCGCCGCCGACGCCGATCCAGTTTTCCGGGGCGACTTCGAGGAAGTCGAAAGCGTCGGTGCGGGCAGCTTGCAGGTCTTTCAGCAGGCCACGGCGCAGGCCGAGGCCGACGCTGGGTGGCCGTGATGAGGGCGGCGTATGCATGGGATCTACCTCAGCAGTGGATTTTCCACATTTGAGCCGCCGGCTGTATCGCGGCTGTGTACACATGACCGGGCATTTGCAACCCTGTGTATCCGGCGATGACGGCGATACACGGTGATACAGACTCACTGCCGATCAATATTGTGGGAGCGAGCCTGCTCGCGAAAGCGTCAGCACTGCCAATATAAGAATTGCCTGAAATGCCGCCTTCGCGAGCAGGCTCGCTCCCACCCGATTTTTCGCTGTTCACAAAGACAGCGGCAGTCGCGGACCGGGGCTAGACTCTTTCATTACCCAGTCGAGGGGGGACGCAGGACGTCAGCGGTGCCCTGCCCAACTCCGTGACCACCGCCCGGTGGCGCACGCCTCGACCTTCGACGCCGCCGGACCGTGATCCTGTTTCAGGAGCACACATGATGGACGAGGCGAAGCTCAACCAATTCATGGGCAAACTGGTCAACGACATGGGCGGCGCGGCGATGCTGGCCAATGTCATCGTCGGCGAAGAACTCGGCCTGTACCGGGCCATGGCCGACAGTCAGCCGATCAGCGCCGATGCCCTCGCCGCAAAAACCACCTGCAACCCGCGTCTGGTGCGCGAATGGCTTAGCGCTCACGCGGCATCCGGCTATATGGAGCACCACGACGGCCAGTTCCGTTTACCCGAAGAACAAGCGCTGGCCTTGGCCGTCGAAGACTCACCGGTCTACGTCGCTGGCGGCCTCGGGGTAGTGGCGTCGTTTTTTCATGACAAAGACAAACTGGTCAAAGCCATGCGCGGCAACGGTGCCCTGCCCTGGGGCGATCACCACCCGTGCATGTTCACCGGCACGGAGCGGTTCTTCCGGCCCGGCTACAAAGGGCACCTGATTGCCGAATGGCTGCCGGCGCTGGACGGCGTGGTGGCCAAGCTTGAAGAAGGCGCCAAAGTCGCCGACATCGGCTGCGGCCATGGCGCCTCGACGGTGATCATGGCGCAGGCGTTTCCCAACTCGCGCTTCGTCGGCTACGACTACCACGCGCCCTCGATCACCGTCGCCACCCAACGCGCCGAGGAAGGTGGCGTCAGCGGCCGGGCGAAGTTCTTTCAGGGCTCGGCGAAAGGCTACCCCGGCGATGACTATGACCTGATCTGCTATTTCGACTGCCTGCACGACATGGGCGATCCGGTCGGCGCCGCCCGTCACGCCTATGATTCACTGAAGGACGACGGCACCGTGTTGCTGGTCGAGCCGTTCGCCAACGACACGCTGGACGACAACATCAACCCGGTCGGGCGGCTGTTCTACGCGGCCTCGACGTTTATTTGCACACCGAACTCGCTGTCTCAGGAAGTCGGCCTCGGCCTGGGTGCGCAAGCCGGGGAAATGCGTCTGCGCAAAGTGTTTGCCGAGGCCGGGTTCAAGCACTTCCGCCGGGCCACGCAAACACCGTTCAACCTGATTCTGGAGGCGCGCAAGTAAGCCACGCGGGTCGCGTGCTAACCTGCTGGCACTGCCCACTTCGGAGCGCTGACCATGCTCGACAGCCCGACCCGCGAACACCTCGACACCCTGCAAGAGGTGATGGCTGATGGCGACTTCATCGTATTGACCGGGGCCGGCATCAGCACGCCGTCGGGCATTCCGGACTACCGCGACAGCGACGGTGTACGCCGTGGCCGGCAACCGATGATGTACCAGGAATTCCTCGCTGCCCCCGAATCGCGCCGCCGCTATTGGGCGCGCGCCATGCTCGGCTGGCCGAGGGTGCGTCAGGCGCAGCCGAATGCGGCTCACGAGGCATTGGCCGATTTGCAGCGTAGTGGGCTGATCCGCGATCTGATCACTCAGAATGTCGACACCCTGCACGATCAGGCTGGCAGTCACGATGTGATCGAACTGCACGGCAGCCTGCACCGGGTCCTGTGTCTGGACTGCGGCCAGCGCAGTGAGCGTGATTCGATTCAACAATTGATGGAACGACAAAATCCGTATCTGGCTGGCGTTGATGCCGTGCAGGCACCGGATGGCGACACCCTGCTTGACCCGGCGTTCGAGGCGCGTTTTCAGGTACCGCACTGCCCGCATTGCGCTGGCGAGCGGATGAAACCGGACGTGGTGTTTTTCGGCGAAAACGTCGCGCAGCCCACGGCAGCACGGGCAATGGCGGCGGCGGAAAATGCGGCAGGGATGTTGGTGGTGGGGTCTTCGTTGATGGCGTATTCGGCGTTTCGGCTGTGCCGGGTGATTGCCGATCGCGGTAAGCCGCTGATTGCGATCAATCTGGGCAAGACTCGCGCGGATGATTTGCTGGATTTGAAGATTGAAGCGTCGTGTGAACAGCTGTTGCCCCTGTTGACACAACGCCTCACCTGCTGAATACACAGATCCCCTGTAGGAGTGAGCCTGCTCGCGATAGCGTTCTGTCAGCCACAGCAAGTTTGACTGATACTCCGTTATCGCGAGCAGGCTCACTCCTACAGGGATCGGGGCAATCAGGGAGACAGGCGTTGGCTCAGGTTCTCTTGCTGGAGGATATCGAACAACGCCTGCGCCGCCGCCGACAGTTCATTGCCCGGCTCGGTCAGCACACCAATCGCCCGCTCCACCGAGTCATCCAGGGTCAGGCAATGCGCGCCCAACTCCTGCATCTGCTCGGCGCACAACGCTGGCACGGCACTGACGCCCAGACCGCTGGCGACCATGCGCCCGACGGTCGCCAATTGATGGCTCTCGAACTCCACCGGCAACTTCATGCCTCGCGCCTGCAAGTGCTCTTCGAGCATCACCCGCACCGTCGAGGGCCGCTGCAACGTGATGAACGGCTCCTGCAACAACGTCTGCCAGTCGATCTCGCTAAGCCGCGCCAATGGCGAATCCTTCGACACCACCGCGACGAAGCGATCCAGGTACAGCGGCGTAAATGTCATCGAGGTGTTCTGCATCGGTTCAAACGCCACGCCCAGCTCCACCTGACGGTCACGGACCATTTCCAGCACCTGCTCGTTGATCACGTCGTTGACCGTGACGTTGACGTTCGGATAGCGCGCGCGAAACGTTTTGAGGATTGGCGGCAGCAGGTTGCCGGCAAACGACGGCATCGCCGCCAGTGTCACCCGCCCGCGCTGCAAGCTGAAGCGTTGACGCATTTCATCTTCGGCGTTGTCCCAATCGGCGATCAGCCGTCGCGCCAGTGGCAACAGCGATTCGCCTTCCGGGGTCAGCGCCACATTGCGCGTGTTGCGGCTGAACAGGCGTCCGCCCAGGCCCTCCTCCAGCGCTTTGATGGTCAGGCTCAACGCCGATTGCGACAGGTGCAGACGCTCGCAGGCCACGGCGAAGCTGAGACTATGGGCCACGGCGAGGAAGGCGCGGATCTGTTTGATGGTCATACTCAAGCCTCAGGATCGTCGGTGCATCGTGGTACATGATCGTTCCCACGCTCCTGCGTGGGAATGCAGCCCGTGACGCTCCGCGTCACTGGACGCGGAGCGTCCCTAGAGGCGTTCCCACGCAGAGCGTGGGAACGATCAAGCGTCAAGCAGCACGCCATAACGCGACTATTGAGCTTTATCAATCAATCGACCTTAAAAATCAACTTAACAAATATATCCTCCAGCGAGACACTCCAACCATTCGGCTAGCCAGCCGCCCGCAAATAATAAAAGAGGTGCATATGGCAGGTTTCGACAAGCGCGTGAGTTCCTACGAGGAAGCCCTGGCCGGGCTTGAGGACGGCATGACCGTTATCGCCGGCGGCTTCGGTCTGTGCGGCATTCCGGAAAACCTGATCGCCGAGATCAAGCGCAAAGGCACCCGCGACCTCACCGTCGTCTCCAACAACTGCGGCGTCGACGGTTTTGGCCTCGGCGTGCTGCTCACCGATCGTCAGATCAGCAAAGTCATCGCCTCCTACGTCGGCGAAAACAAGCTGTTCGAAGAGCAACTGCTCAAGGGCGACATCGAAGTCATCCTGACCCCGCAAGGCACCCTCGCCGAAAAAATGCGCGCGGGCGGCGCCGGTATTCCGGCCTTCTTCACCGCCACCGGTGTCGGCACTCCGGTTGCCGAAGGCAAGGAAGTGCGCGAATTCAAGGGTCGCAAGTACCTGATGGAAGAATCCATCACTGGCGATTTCGCCATCGTCAAAGGCTGGAAAGCCGACCACTTCGGCAACGTCATCTACCGTCACACCGCGCAGAATTTCAACCCGCTGGCCGCCACCGCCGGCAAGATCACCGTGGTTGAAGTCGAAGAAATCGTCGAACCCGGCGAACTCGACCCCTCGCAGATCCACACCCCGGGCATCTACGTCGATCGGGTCATTTGCGGCACGTTCGAAAAACGCATCGAACAGCGCACCATCCGCAAATAATTCAGGCTGACGGAGAACAAGAACATGGCACTTACCCGCGAACAAATGGCTCAGCGCGTCGCCCGCGAAATGCAGGACGGCTTCTACGTAAACCTCGGCATCGGCATTCCGACTCTGGTCGCCAACTACATTCCCGACGGCATGGAAGTCATGCTGCAATCGGAAAACGGCCTGCTCGGCATGGGTCCGTTTCCGACCGAAGACACTATCGATGCCGACATGATCAACGCCGGCAAACAGACCGTAACCGCGCGCATCGGCGCGTCGATTTTCAACTCCGCCGAATCCTTCGCGATGATCCGTGGCGGCCATGTCGACCTGACCGTGCTCGGCGCGTTCGAAGTCGACGTCGAAGGCAACATCGCTTCGTGGATGATCCCCGGCAAGCTGGTCAAGGGCATGGGCGGGGCGATGGACCTGGTGGCCGGCGCTGACAACATCATCGTGATCATGACCCACGCATCGAAGGACGGTGAGTCCAAGCTGCTCGCCAAATGCAGCCTGCCGCTGACTGGCGCCGGTTGCATCAAGCGTGTGCTGACTGACCTCGCCTATCTGGAAATCGAAAATGGCGCTTTTGTCCTCAAGGAACGCGCACCTGGCGTCAGCGTCGAAGAAATCGTCGCCAAAACCGCTGGTAAACTGATCGTCCCGGATCACGTACCGGAAATGCAGTTCGCTGCCCAGTGAGGAATTCGAAAATGCAAGACGTCGTAATTGTTGCCGCCACGCGTACCGCGATCGGCAGTTTCCAGGGTTCGCTGGCCAGCGTGTCCGCGGTGGATCTGGGTGCGGCGGTGATCCGCCAGTTGCTCGAACAAACCGGTCTGGACGGTGCGCAGGTCGATGAAGTGATCATGGGCCAGGTGTTGACCGCCGGCGCCGGCCAGAACCCGGCGCGTCAGGCCGCGATCAAGGCTGGCCTGCCCCACGCCGTGCCGGCGATGACCCTGAACAAGGTCTGCGGTTCGGGTCTCAAGGCACTGCACCTCGGCGCACAGGCGATCCGTTGCGGTGACGCTGATGTGATCATCGCCGGCGGTCAGGAAAACATGAGTCTGTCCAACTATGTGATGCCGGGCGCACGCACCGGTCTGCGCATGGGCCACGCGCAAATCGTCGACACCATGATCAGCGACGGCCTGTGGGATGCATTCAACGACTACCACATGGGCATTACCGCCGAGAATCTGGTCGACAAATACGAAATCAGCCGTGAGCAGCAGGACGCCTTCGCTGCCGCGTCTCAGCAAAAAGCCGCCGCCGCCATTGAGGCCGGTCGCTTTGTCGATGAGATCACCCCGATCCTGATCCCGCAGCGCAAGGGCGACCCTGTTGCCTTCAAAGTCGACGAGCAACCGCGTGGCGACACCACTGCCGAATCCCTGGCGAAACTGCGTCCGGCTTTCAAAAAGGACGGCAGCGTCACGGCTGGCAACGCTTCGTCGCTGAACGACGGCGCCGCTGCCGTGATTTTGATGAGTGCCGAAAAAGCCAAATCCCTCGGCCTGCCCGTACTCGCAACTATCGCCGCTTACGCCAATGCTGGTGTTGATCCCGCAATCATGGGCATTGGCCCGGTTTCCGCGACCCGCCGTTGCCTCGACAAGGCTGGCTGGAGCATCGACCAACTCGACCTGATCGAAGCCAACGAAGCCTTCGCCGCACAATCGCTGGCAGTGGCCAAGGATCTGCAATGGGATCTGGACAAGGTCAACGTCAACGGCGGCGCCATCGCCTTGGGGCACCCGATCGGTGCCTCGGGTTGCCGCGTGCTGGTGACGCTGCTGCATGAAATGATCAAGCGTGATGCGAAAAAGGGTCTGGCGACCCTGTGCATCGGCGGCGGCCAGGGCGTGGCACTGGCGCTGGAACGCGCATAACCAGAGTTCAACAGTGATCGGCGGATCCACGACATCCGCCGCTTGCTGGCAACAAAAACCCGGTGCGACTTGCGTTGCACCGGGTGTTTTTTTGCCTGTTCGAAATGTGCGTTGAATGTTCCGGCGCCTTCGCGAGCAGGCTCGCTCCCACATTGGAATTGTGAACCCATTCAATTGTAGGAGTGAGCCTGCTCGCGATAGGGCCAGTCCAAGCACCAACACTCTAAGGCTTACGCAACAAATAAGTATCCATGATCCACCCATGCTCCGCCCGCGCCGCCTTGCGCACCCGCTCGATCTCATCCGCGACATCCGCCAGCCTGCCACTGATCAGAATCTCGTCCGGCGTGCCCAGGTAGGCGCCCCAGTAAATCTCGGTTTGCCGATCCGCGACGTGGTGATACGAATCTTCAGCATCGAGCATCACCACCAGACTGTCCGCATCACTCACCTGCCCTGCCGCCAAACGCCGCCCGGTGGTGATTTCAATGGAACGGCCGATCGTATTCAGCGGCACTTTGTGTTGCGCCGCCAGCGCCTGAACACTGGTGATCCCGGGGATCACCGCAAACTCGAAGGCACACGCACCCGAGGCCAGTATTGCCTGGAGGATGCGCACGGTGCTGTCGTACAGCGCCGGGTCGCCCCACACCAGAAAACCGCCGCACTGACCATCAGACAATTCGTCATTGATCAGCCGCTCGAAGGTCTGCTGCTTGGCACGGTTCAGCTCATCGACACTGGCGGTGTAGTCAACATCACCGCGCTCGCGTTCCGGGCTGTGGGCTTCGACGAAGCGATAGTCGGGGTCGTCGATGTAGCGCTCACAGATCTCCCGGCGCAAGTCGATCAGCTTGTCCTTGCTCTGGCCTTTATCCATCAAAAAGAACACGTCGACCCGGTTCAGCGCCTTCACGGCCTGCATCGTGATGTAGTCGGGGTTACCGGCGCCGATGCCGATCACCAACAGTTGTTTCATCACAAAGCTCCTTTAAGGCACAGGCGCCAGCGCCCGGTGAAGCGTAGTTCGACCATCGACAGCGGTTCGACATCAATGTCATGAAATGCCGAACCGCGCATCACGTGGATCAGCGCGGCGCGGATGACAAACGGATGCGTCACCGCCACCACCTGTCCCGGCATGGCTTCCAGGCTGCTCAACCATATCGCCACACGCTCGCATAACTGCGCCACCGACTCACCGTCGTGGGGGGTTGCGTGGGGATCTTCCAGCCACGCCTGCAGCCCGGCGGCTTCCGAGCGTTGCAGATCCTTGATCGACATCCCGTGCCAACGGCCCCAGTCACAATCGCGCAGCGCGTCATCCACTTGCGCATCCGCGCCAAACCACGCCGCTGTCTGCCGTGTGCGCAATTCCGGCGCGCAAATCAAGCGTCGCGCGGGGTTGAAACGCTCGGCCAATGCACCCGACGCCAACCCTCTATTTTCAACAGGCTCATTCGTAGGAAAACACGCCAATTTCTGTGCGACGGTTCGTGCATGGCAAATCAATGTCAAACGAGTGGTCTGCACAGGGATCGCTCCGGTAGGCCTTGATGAAAATCTACGGTGTAAAAGCCGCTCTGTCGGCAATTGTGCCGTAATCCGAGGGTTGCAGGGCTGTTGGATCGCCCCGGGCACAACGGACAAATCCAGAAATACGGCAATCTCTGACACCGTTGCGGGCAATGGACTACAAGAACCGTCGAACTCTGTGTAGCCCTTGTTACACGGGTGCCTCGCCTCATTTTGGCGCCTTTTCAACACGCTGAAAAATTCACTAGACATGTAACGCCAGTTACATAAATACTGTTTTAACGGATTATGAAGCGAATTCAACACCCTCATCCAGCAGGAGCCCGGATGCCCCCTCTCAGAGACCTGATCACCGATCCCGGCCTGGATCTTACGCCGTCGGAGCGCAAAGTCGTTCGCGCCTTGCTTGATCAGTACCCGCGTAATGGTCTGGGGCCGATGGCGCGTCTGGCCGAACATGCCGGCGTCAGCGATCCGACCATTGTGCGGCTGGTGAAAAAACTCGGCTTCGGCGGCTATGCCGAATTCCAGGATGCGCTGCTCAGCGACATGGATCACCGCCTGCGCTCGCCGCGCACGCTGTTGCAACCGCGCGCCCATCAGCACAAGGACGACGCCTGGAGCCACTATCTGGGCGACAGTCATCGCCTGCTGGTCGAAACCCAATCGCTGACCCAACCCGAAGACGTGCGCATTCTCACCGACTGGCTGCTCGATGCCCGGCATCAGGTGTACTGCTTTGGCGGGCGCTTCAGCAGCCTGATGGCCACTTACCTGCTCAATCACCTGCGCCTGCTGCGCCCCGGTTGCTTCGCCCTGGAAGACAACGCGCAACTGCCTGATCGCCTGTTTGATCTGCAGCGCCAGGACGTGGTCCTGTTGTTCGACTATCGCCGCTATCAGACCCAGGCCCTGCGTGTCGCCAGCGCGGCGAAAAACAACAACGCGCGGGTGGTGCTGTTCACCGACATCTACGCCTCGCCACTGCGCGAACTCGCCGACCTGATCATCAGCGCCCCGGTGGAATCGGCCTCGCCGTTTGACACCATGGTGCCGGCGCTGGCTCAGGTCGAAGCATTGATCGCCTGCCTGACCCTGCGCACCGAAAACCTCGCCGATCGCCTGGAAGGCATCGATGCCCTGCGCAATGACTTCAACACCCACCTGCTGGAGGATAAATAAGGATGTTCAGCCTTCCCCACCGCTCGCCGCGGGACCTGCCGTTTGTCACCGATCACACCGCACTGTTGCTGGTGGACATGCAGCGTGCCTGGCTCGAGCCGCAGTTCGACGCGCACCTCAACGGGCCGGAAGCCGAGTATTTCCTGACCCGCGCGCACATGCAGGTGGTGCCCAATCAACGTCGCTTGCTCAGCGCTTTTCGCGAAACGCAGCAGAACGTGCTGCACACGATTATCGAAAGCCTCACTGCCGATGGTCGCGACCGTTCGCTCGACCACAAACTCTCGGACATGCACCTGCCCAAAGGCAGCGTGCAGGCGCGGATCATTGAAGACCTGAGCCCGGTGGAAAACGAAATCGTCCTGCCGAAGACCTCGTCCGGGGTGTTCAATTCGACCAACATCGACTACGTGCTGCGCAACCTCGAAACCCGCCACCTGATCATCGCTGGCATCGTCACCGACCAGTGTGTCGACATGGCCGTGCGCGACGCTGCCGATCGCGGCTATCTGGTCACGCTGGTCGAAGATGCCTGCGCCACCTACAGCGCCGAGCGCCATCACGCCTGCCTGAATGCGATCAAGGGTTACTGCTGGATCACCGACACCGACACCGTGCTCGCCCGCTTGCAGGAGATGCGGCCATGAGCGCGCGCCTGACGCCACTGCCGATGACCACGCTGGTCACCACCGACCTGATCGGCATCACCCGGGGCCGCTCGTTTCCCACTGATGAACTTGAGCATTATCAAGCCGCCGGGTGTGGCTGGGTGCCGGCCAACAGCGCGTTGACGCCGCAGGACATCATTGCCTCGACCAATCCATGGGGCGCTTATGGCGACCTGCGGCTGATCCCGGATCTGGGCAGCCGCGTCACCGTCGGCAACGGCCCGGACGTCGACGCGCCGGCGCTGGATTTCATCCACGGCGATATCCGCGAAACCGATGGCCGCCCATGGGGCGCCTGCCCGCGTACGCTGTTGCGCGATGAAATCGAGCGATATCGCGATGCGCTGGGCTTGCAGGTCAACGCCGCGTTCGAACACGAATTCAACCTGCACGCCGGTTTCGCCGAGCATCTGGCGTTCTCCCTCGAAGCCCAGCGCCAAGGTGCCGAGTTCGGTGGCTGGCTGCTCAGCGCCTTGCGCGCCGGCGGTGTCGAACCGGAGATGTTTCTGCCCGAATACGGCAAGCACCAATACGAAATCACCTGCCGCCCGACGCTCGGCGTGGCGGCGGCGGATCGCGCCGTCAATGTGCGCGAGATCACCCGTGAGATCGCTCGGCAAATGGGCCTCGACCTGAGCTTCGCGCCGAAGACCGCCGCCGACGCGGTGTGCAACGGCGTGCATCTGCACGTCAGCCTGCTCGATCTGGGCGGCCAGCCGATGCTTTACGACGCTGGCACCAGCAACGGTCTGTCGAGTCTCGGCCAGCATTGGGCGGCGGGTATCCTCCATTACCTGCCGGCACTCTGTGCCTTCACCGCGCCGACGCCGGTTTCGTACGAGCGCTTGCAGCCGCATCACTGGAGCGCCTCTTACGCTTGTCTGGGTCAACAGAACCGCGAGGCGGCGCTGCGCATCTGCCCGACCGTGACCCTTGGCGGTAAATCCGTGGCCCAGCAGTTCAACCTCGAATTCCGCGCCATGGACGCCACTGCCTCGCCGCACCTGGCCATGGCGGCGCTGCTGATCGCCGGACGGCTGGGCATCGAACAGCGTTTGGCGCTGAACGCGATCACCGATGAAATTCCCGATTCACTCAACGACGAGCAACGCCAGGCGCGGGGCATCGTTGCCCTGCCCGCCTCGCTGGCCCAGGCGCTGGATTGCCTGCGCAACAGTGGCGCCTTCACCGAATGGCTGCCCAAGCCGCTGCTCGACACTTATTACGCCCTGAAAACCGAGGAACTGGCGCTGACGGAACAGCTCTCGCCCGCTGACTTGTGTGAGCACTATGCACGCCTGTACTGAACCCGCCGAGCTGGGGTTGTACACCCGACCGGCCTACAACCTGAGCCGCGCTGACTCGACGCACCCGTTGATTCTGGTGTGCGAACACGCCAGTCGCTACATCCCCGACGCCCTGAACAATCTGGGCCTGGACGATGCCGCCGCCCACGAACACATCGCTTGGGACATTGGCGCGCTGCAACTGGCCGAGCAGTTGTCGCAGATGCTTGGCGCAACCCTGCTGAGCGCCAATTATTCGCGGCTGTTGATTGATCTGAACCGGCCACGGCATGCACCGGACAGTATTCCGGTACAGAGCGAGATTTATCAGGTGCCGGGCAACCGCGAGCTGGACGAAGCCACCCGCGAATACCGCCGCCAGACCCTGTTCAAACCGTTTCATGCACGTTTGCAAACCTTGATCGACGAGCGTATTGCACAGGGTCAAACGGTGCGCGTGGTCGGGATTCACAGCTTCACCCCGGTGTATTACGGCCAGCCGCGACCACTGGAAGTCGGCGTGCTGTTCGGTCAGGCCAAGTCTTACGCGCAACGCCTGCTCGACGGCCTCGCTAAACACCCACTGAAAGTGGCCGGCAATCAGCCGTACAGGATCGATCCGCTGGGCGACATGACCGTGCCGGTGCACGGCGATGCCCGTGGCCTCGATTCCGTGCTGATCGAGGTGCGCAACGATTTGCTGCGCAGCCCCGCCGCCGTATCGCGCTGGGCCGGATACCTCGCGCCATTGCTGTAATGAATAAAAGACGGCTGATGCTGTAAACGATGGACCGATAACAATTAAAACGACCGACTGGCTGACAAGGAGTTGCGCTTCATGGAAATTGAAGAATTCGGCTACAAGCAAGAGTTGAAACGTAGCCTGACGCTGACCGACCTGGTGGTGTACGGGATGATCTTCATGATCCCCATCGCCCCGTTCGGTGTGTATGGCTACGTCAACGCCGAGGCGCCGGGGATGGTGCCGCTGGCGTACATCATCGGCATGGTGGCGATGCTGTTCACCGCGCTGAGCTACGGCAGCATGGCCAAGGCCTTTCCGATTGCCGGTTCCGTGTATTCCTATGCACAGCGCGGCCTCAATCAACATGTCGGCTTCATCGCCGGCTGGCTGATGCTCCTCGATTACCTGCTGATCCCGCCGCTGCTTTACGTTTACGCGGCGATGGCGCTCAACCATTTGTACCCGGACATTCCGAAAGTCGGCTTCATTCTGGCGTTTCTGGTCAGCGCGACCTTCGTCAACTTGCGCGGCATCACCTTCACCGCGCGGATGAACATCATCTTCCTGTTGGCGCAACTGGTGGTGCTGGGCATTTTCCTGTTCTACGCCTGGAATGCCCTGCACAACGGTGGCGGTAACGGCGAGCTGACCCTGGCGCCGCTGTATCACGCGGAAACGTTCAACTTCGCCCTGCTGATGCAAGCGGTGTCGATTGCGGTGCTGTCGTTCCTCGGCTTCGATGCGATCTCCACCCTCGCCGAAGAAATCAAGGGCGATCCGGGCAAAAGCGTCGGCAAAGCCGCACTGATCACCCTGTTGGTCATGGGCGTGATTTTCGTTGCACAAACCTGGATCGCCACCGATCTGGCGGCCGGCATGGGTTTCAAATCCGCCGACACCGCGTTCTATGAGATCGCCGAAATCGCCGCTGGCAGTTGGCTGGCGACTCTGACTGCTGTCGCGACGGCTCTGGCCTGGGGCGTGGCCGTGGCCATCACCTCGCAAGCGGCGGTGTCGCGCCTGCTGTTCGGCATGGCGCGCGACGGCAAGCTGCCGAAAGTGCTGGCCAAAGTGCACCCGAAACACAACACGCCGTACCTCAGCATTTATCTGGTCGCCGTGCTGTCGCTGGTGATCTGCTACCTGTTCATCAACTCGGTCGACACCCTGACTTCGCTGGTCAACTTCGGCGCGCTCAGCGGTTTCATGCTGCTGCACCTGACAGTGATCAACTACTACTGGCGTCGGCAGAAGTCCGGTCAGGTCGTGCGTCACCTGATCTGCCCGGTGATCGGCTTCATCATCGTCGCGGCCATCATGTACAACATGGGCGTCGATGCGCAGAAACTCGGCCTGATCTGGATTGCCCTGGGTCTGGTGTACCTGTTTTTCCTCAACAAACTCGGCGCCAGCACCGCGCTGCCTGACCCGAGCAATGGCTGACAAGAAAAAGAGCGGCGTCTGACAACAAATCAGGCGACCGCCGATTTATCGCGTGGAAACCGACAGTGATAGTCAGGTTCGGCGACTTTGCCGAACCTTTTGATACAGGAGTACATCCATGCTGGTCTTACGCCCAGTCGAGCAGACTGACCTGCCCCAGCTACAACAATTGGCCCGCGACAGTCTGGTGGGCGTGACCTCCCTGCCGGACGACAGCGAGCGCCTGCGCGCAAAAATCGCCGCGTCGTGTGCATCGTTCGCCAGCGCAGCGGCGGCCCACGGCCCGGAGAATTATTTCTTTGTGCTGGAAGACCTGGACGACCAGCGTCTGGTTGGCTGCTCGGAGATTCTGGCGACGGCAGGCTTCGACGAGCCGTTCTACAGCCTGCGCAATCGCCATTTCACCAGTGCGTCCCGCGAGCTGAACATTGAACACGGCGTGCCGGCGCTGTCGCTGTGCCACGACCTCAACGATCACACGCTGCTGCGCGGTTTTCACATCGACGCCAATCTGGTGCGCACGCCGTTTTCCGAGTTGCTGTCACGGGCGCGCCTGTTGTTCATCGCCGCCCATGCGCCGCGCTTTGCCGAGGCGGTGATCACCGAAATCGTCGGCTACAGCGACGAGGAAGGCCATTCGCCATTCTGGGATGCGCTGGGCAAACACTTCTTCGACCTGCCCTACGCGGAAGCCGAACGGCTGTGCGGGCTGCAGAGCCGCACGTTCCTCGCCGAACTGATGCCGCAATACCCGATCTACGTGCCGATGCTGCCGCAAGCGGCGCAGGACTGCATCGGTCGCATCCACCCGGACGGTCAGGAAGCGTTCGACATCCTTGAGCGTGAAGGCTTCGAAACCAACAGCTACATCGACCTGTTCGACGCCGGCCCGACCCTGTATGCGCGTACCGCCAATATCCGTTCGATTGCCCGCAGTCAGACTGCAACGGTGCAGCAACGGCCACAGATCGATGCCCGTGGCCGTTATCTGCTGAGCAACGACGCGCTGCACGGCTTTCGCGCGATCATGGCCGAACTCGATTATCAACCCGATCAACCGCTGTCCCTCACCCCTGCAATGTGTGCGGCGCTGAACGTGACCGATGGCAGCCGGATCCGGCTGATTGCCCTGTGAAACCCGCGCGGTTGCACAGCCAACGACAGTGCCCGAACAGGCGCGCAGAAGGAGTTACAGCATGATTGTCCGCCCGGTCAAAGTCAGCGACCTGCCCGCCTTGATGGCGTTGGTGCAACAGGCCGGCCCGGGGTTCACCACCCTGCCGGCCAACGAAGATCGCCTTTCCCACCGGGTCCGTTGGGCGCAACGGGCGTTCGCCGAACAGGTGGAACGGGCCGACGCCGATTATCTGTTTGTGCTCGAAGACGACGACCTGCGCGTGGTCGGCGTCAGCGCATTGGCCGGGGCGGTCGGCCTGCGCGAGCCCTGGTACAACTATCGGGTCGGGTTGACCGTGAGTTCGGCGCCGGATCTGGGCATTCGACGGCAGATACCGACACTGTTCCTCAACAACGAACTGACCGGCCAATCGGAGCTGTGCTCGCTGTTTCTCGGCCATGATCAGCGTCACGGCAGCAATGGCCGCTTGTTGTCACTGGGGCGTTTGCTGTTCGTTGCCGAGTTTCCGCACCTGTTCGGCGAGAAGATGATTGCCGAACTGCGCGGCAGTGCCGATGAACACGGTTGTTCGCCGTTCTGGGACAGTCTGGGCCGGCATTTCTTTCAAATGGACTTCAGCCATGCCGATCACTTGTCCGGGCTGGGTAATAAATCGTTCATCGCCGAACTGATGCCGCGCCAGCCGCTGTATACCTGCATGCTCACCGAACAAGCCCAAGCGGCGATCGGCCAGGCACACCCCAATACCGAACCGGCGCTGAAGATCCTCCAGGCCGAAGGGTTTACCCACAAAGGCTACATCGACATCTTCGACGGCGGCCCGGTGATCGAAGCGCCCGTGCGCAATATCCGCACCGTACGCGAAAGCCTTGAGCTGACCCTGAGCCTCGGCAGCCCGGATGAACAGGCACCGTTGTGGCTGATTCACAACCGCCGTCTGGAAAACTGCCGCATTACCGTCGCCCGCGCCCGCCGGGTCGGCAGCAGCCTGGTGATCGACCGCCTCACGGCCAAGCGCCTGCAATTGCAACCGGGCAATTCGGTACGTGCGGCGATGCTGCCCAATCAACAGCAACAGGCGGTGGCGGCCTGACGGTCATCACCGCAAAAAGGTAAATCCTTTCAGCAAAAGCGTCCGCGACAACCTGTCCCTTGCAAATTCGTCATGATCCTTGACCCATTCGCGTGATAGCCTTTTCATTCTTCGGCGTTGACACCTTTGTTCAAGCCTTTCCATTCCTTTGTATTGGTGGAACTCGTATGACCAGGCTTTCCCATCAAGATTTGCGCCGTAACTTCCGTCAACTGCTGGCCTCCGACACCTGCTACCACACGGCTTCGGTGTTCGATCCAATGTCCGCGCGCATTGCCGCTGACCTCGGTTTTGAAGTGGGGATTCTCGGCGGTTCCGTGGCCTCGTTGCAGGTGCTCGGTGCCCCGGACTTTGCCCTGATCACCCTCAGTGAGTTCGCCGAACAGGCCACCCGCATCGGCCGCGTCGCCCAATTGCCGGTGATCGCCGACGCCGACCACGGCTACGGCAATGCCCTCAACGTGATGCGCACCATCGTCGAACTGGAGCGCGCCGGCGTCGCCGCCCTGACCATCGAAGACACCTTGCTGCCGGCGCAATTCGGCCGCAAATCCACCGACCTGATCACCGTTGCCGAAGGCGTCGGCAAGATCCGCGCGGCGCTGGAAGCCCGGGTTGATACGGAAATGGCGATCATCGCCCGTACCAATGCCGGCATTTTGCCGAATCAGGAAATCATCAGCCGCACTCGCCAGTACCAGGCGGCCGGGGCTGACGGTATCTGCATGGTCGGGATTCAGGATTTCGATCAGCTCGAGCAAATCGCCGAGCACCTGACCGTACCGCTGATGCTGGTGACCTACGGCAACCCGGCGCTGCGCGACGACAAGCGTCTGGCCGAACTCGGTGTGCGCGTGACCATTGATGGGCATGGGGCTTACTTTGCCGCGATCAAAGCGACGTACGACAGCTTGCGCGAACAGCGGCAGATCTTCACCCAGGCTTCGGACCTGAGCGCGACCGAGTTGACGCACACCTATACCCAGCCGGAGGAATACATTCTCTGGGCCAAGGAATACATGAGCGTCAAGGAGTGATGGGTTGGCCGGGCTGACGCCATCGCGAGCAGGCTCACTCCTACAATTGATCAGTGTTGAACACAAATACTGTGTGCACTGAAGATCTACTGTAGGAGTGAGCCTGCTCGCGATAGCAACAGCCGCTACACCGCTAAACCGGCGTCTTGTAAGCCTCCTCCCGCTGCACCGCCCGCGCCTGAATCACATTCAGAATCGCACAGCCCTCGCGCATCAACAGATGCACCGCGCTGGTCACTCACAGCTTCCACTTTTCCCACAAAAGCCCCTCACCCTAGCCCTCTCCCGGAGGGAGAGGGAACTGATTGGGGGATGCTCTGGATCTACGCCGACGTGAGAGACCGCGTTGAATGCGAATTTGCATTCAACTTGATCTGCTGGTTGCCACATGGACCACAAACAACACGGTCAGTCCCCTCTCCCTCTGGGAGAGGGTTAGGGTGAGGGGCCGATTTATCTGGCACCCCGCCGACCTCATCACACCGCAAACCACCTCACCGCGGCTTAATGATCGTTCCCACGCTCCGCGTGGGAATGCAGCCCGGGACGCTCTGCGTCCCACACAAAGCGAACGCGGAGCGTCCGTTGAGGCATTCCCACGCAGAGCGTGGGAACAATCACTACCTCACCGCGGCTTGGCCAACTCCATGATCATCCGCGACAACAGATAAATCCGTGGCGCCACGCTCGCCACTTCGGCGTATTCCTCCGGCGTATGAATATTGCCACCAACAATCCCGAAGCCGTCCAGCGTCGGCGTACCAACCCCCGCGGACAGACTGGCATCCGCCGCGCCCCCACTGCCCTCTTCGGTCAACTTGCGGCCAATCTCGCCGTAAATCCCTTGGGCCATGGCCATCAAACGGTCCGACTCAGGCGTCTGCGGCATCGGTGGCAGCCCGCGCTGCAAAGAAGTCTTCACTTCCGTCTCAGGTATCAGCTTGTCTTGCGACACCCGCGCCAGATCCTTCTCGATCCGGTCGAACTCCTCCGGCACCGCAGCACGCACGTCAGCCTTCGCCGTGGCTTGATCAGGAATCACATTGGTGCGGTCGCCGGCCTTGAGCACGGTGAAGTTGATGGTGGTTTTCTTCGCCTCATCGCCGAGTTTGCCCAGTTGCAGAATCTGGTGCGCCGCCTCCATCGCGGCGTTGCGCCCCAGTTCCGGCGCGACACCGGCGTGCGCGGCTTTGCCCTTGACCTCGACCAGCGCCGTCGCGCTGCCCTTGCGCCACACCACCAGGCCATCGGCCGGACGCCCCGGCTCCAGATTGAGGGTCACGTCGTGCTGTTTGGCGGTTTTCTTGATCAGGTCGGTGGCGACGTCCGAACCGGTTTCTTCGCTGGCGTCGAGCAGGAAGGTGATTTGCGCGTAGTCCTTGAAGTCGAGGTTTTTCAGGATTTTCAGCGCATAAATCCCGGCGACGATGCCGCCCTTGTCGTCCATAACCCCCGGGCCGTAAGCGCGGCCGTCCTTGATGTGGAACGGCCGCTCGGCCGCCGAACCTTCCTTGAATACCGTGTCCATGTGCGCCATCAGCAGGATTTTTGCCTTGCCGGTGCCTTTGAACGTGGCCAGTACATGGTTGGATTTTTCCGGCGTGTTGGGCACCCGTTCGATGGTGGCGCCGAGCTTTTTCAGCTCATCAATGGCGATGTCGCTGACTTGCTTGAGGCCGGGTTCATAACCGGAACCGGAGTCGATATTGACCAGCCGCTCCAGCAGTTTCAGGGCTTCTGGCTGGTATTGCTCGGCATCGGCGAGCACTTGTTTGTGCGGTTCGGCGAAGGCGTGGGCAGCGGAGAAAGCGAGAGACAGGCCGAGGCTGGCGGCCAGCAGGGAGCGAGAAAATGAGAACGTCATGAAGCGATCCTTGTTTCGCGTCGGGGGGGATTTAACCGTACCCGACATCGGCGCGAGGCTCTACACCGAATGCGACACTGATCTAACCGACAACACACAAACCCTGTGGGATCTACGGTGTAGCGATCAAACCGAATCCAGCAACGTCCGCCGGGGCTTGTCATCGCAATTGCAGATCACCCGGTTGCGCCCGCTGGCCTTCGCCTCGTACAGCGCCTGATCGGCATCATTGAGCCAGCGCGTCGCGTCGGCATGTGCCGGATCGTACGCCGCCAGGCCGATGCTCAAACTGACCTTCAACGCTGGGTTCTGCTCATACCCCAGAATCGCGAAACGCTCGCGCAACGCCTCCATGGCCTGCGCGGCGTTGAACAGCGGCAGTTCCGGCAGAATCACGCAGAACTCATCTCCACCATAGCGCCCGGCAATGTCCGTCGCCCGCAGGTTCTGCTTGAGCAACTTGCTCAACTGGCGCAACACAATGTCGCCGGCAACATGGCCGTAAGTGTCGTTGATCGCCTTGAAGTGATCGATGTCGATCAGCGCAATCGCCGCCCCCTGCTTCTGCCGTTTGCAACGCTGAAAAGCGATCTCCAGTTGGTCTTTCCAGGCGCCGTGATTGAGCAGCCCGGTGAGGCTGTCGGTGCGACTCAGGGCGAGCAATTCGCGTTTATGCCGACCGAGGGTGTAGGCCTGGCGAAAGCAGATCCAGCCCAGCGCCAACGGGTACAGCAGCAGTAAAGGGAAACAGGCGTACATTTGCGCAGGCGAGGTCTGCGGAACGAATGCCGGGGCAAAGACCACCAGCCCGACGCCGACCCCGAGCAACTGCGCCGCAGAACCTGCCAATAGAAAGCGTGAGCCGCCGATGGCGACGTTGTTCATCGCCATCATCGAAATGGTCGTTGCCGTGGGCAGCGGATTGAAATGCATGGCAGCGACCCAGAAACCGCCGAGAAAAGCGTCGATCAACAGATTTCGATGTTCGGCGTGATAGGGAACGCTGGAGCGGCGCGCCCATTGAAACGCCAGATGCGGCCAGACCAGGCCATTGAAGAACATCAGTGCCCAGACCCACAGCGGCGGATTTAGCGCATACATCGCAACGGATACACACAGCAGCCCAAGCAACAGCCCGAGGGTTCGCGACGTATAAAGCCTCCTGGCCAATGAAAGTCCCTTTCCTCCCGTATTTCCCATAAGGACCTCGATCACGCACACCGCAGGACGGATGTGATGGGAGTCTATCAGGGCGACGTTAAATAGCCATCACCGGCCAGCGGGCTGAATAGAGCGACATCAGGGCCGCACACAGTGCAAATATTTGGCTATACATGAAAGGAGCAAAATGGAAAAACAACTATAAGAAGGAGGCCCATGCACACCTTTCAAGTGTTGATCATCGGCAGCGGTTTTGGCGGCCAGTGTGCCGCAGTCAACCTGCTGAAGGCCGGGATCGACGATTTCCGACTGCTGGAGCGAAGGGACTTCTTTGGCGGCACCTGGTGCCAGAACACCTACCCCGGCGCGGCGGTGGACGTGCCGTCGCCGCTGTACTCGCTGTCGTTCGCGCCGTACCGCTGGTCGCAGATGTTCGCCGGTCAGGCTGAACTGCAGCGCTACACCGAGCACGTGATCGAGCAGTTCGGCCTGCGCGAACGCGTTGAGCTGCAGGCTGATGTCCAGTGCGTCGAGTGGGACGACACGGAAAAACGCTGGGCCGTGCACACCGCCAGCAAAGGCACCTTTTATGCGCAGTTCCTGATCAATGCCACCGGGCCATTGAGCCAACCAGTCATCCCACACTTTCCCGGCCAGGATCGCTTTCAAGGCAAGACGTTTCATACAAACAACTGGGATCACAGCTACGACTACCGCGCTAAACGCGTGGCCATCGTCGGCAGCGGTGCCAGTGCGGTGCAAGTGATTCCGGCGATTGCGTCGCAGGTCGAGCAATTGCACGTATTTCAGCGCACGCCACACTGGGTACTGCCCCGCGCCGATCGTCAGTTCGGGCCGCTGCAACGTTGGCTGCTCGGCCTGAAACCCGCCTACAAACTGTTGCGCTGGCTGATTTACTGGCAATTCGAAACCCGGGTCATCGCGTTCAAATACTCGCAAGCGGCGATTCATATGGTGCAACAGCACGCCCTGCGCTTTCTCAAACGCCAGGTGCCGGACTCGGTACTGCGAGAAAAACTCACCCCGGACTTCACCATCGGCTGTAAACGGGTGCTGGTGTCCAGCACCTATTACCCGGCGCTGAGCCGTCCCAACGTGACCTTGCATACCCGTGAGCAAGGCATCGCTTCAATCGACGAAACCGGGATCAACACCCTGGACGGCCAGCACATCGATGTCGACCTGATCGTCTGGTCGACCGGTTACGACGCCACCGACGGGGTAATTTCCTACCCGGTCAGCGGAAAAAACGCCGTGCAACTCAGAGAGGTCTGGGCGCAATACCCGCGCGCGTATCTGGGCACCAGCCTGCCAGACTTTCCCAACCTGTTTATCGTCACCGGCCCCAACACCGGCATCGGCCACACCTCGGCGCTGTTCATCATCGAGTCGCAGATGAACTACATCCTCGACTGCATCCGCACCGTGCAGGCCAAAGGCCTGCGCAGTATCGAAGTGCGCCGTGAAGCGGAACGTACCTACACTGAGATGATTCATCGGGAAATGCAGCGCACGGTCTGGAAGTCCGGTGGCTGCCACAGTTGGTATCAAAGCAAGAGCGGTCATGTGATCGCGATGTTTCCCGGCTTCAGTTTCAGCTATCACCGCTTGACCCGGGCGCTGAAACCGGCCGACCACATTCTGTCCTGAACACGTAAAAGGAAGACGTCGATGCTTTTGCTGTTTGTCGCCCTCGCGGTTTTCGTGGCCTGGAGCTGGTTGAGTTATCCGGCGGTCGGCCATTGGCTGTACGACTTGAACATGGCCATCGAGGCCAAGTTGTACAAATTGCACAAGATCGAAGTGCCGATCGCCGAGATGACCGTCTCGACCTGGCAGGGCGGGCCGTATGAAGCGGCCAGCGCGATTCTGATGCTGCATGGCTACAGCGCCGACAAGAACCTGTGGCTGCGCTTTTCACGGCACTTCGTGCGCCAGTATCGAGTGATCATCCCGGACCTGGCCGGCCATGGCGAAACCGGTTTCAAGGCTGGCGGCGGCTACGACATTCCGCTGCAAGCCAAACGCATGATCCAGTTGCTCGACGTTTGCGGCGTGGAGAAAGTCCATGTGATCGGCAACTCGATGGGCGGCTACATCGCCGCGTGGCTGGCGGCGACGTATCCCGACCGCATCGCTTCGGTGGCATTGATCGACCCGGCGGGCGTCACCGCACCGGAGGTCAGCGACATGGAGCGGCATCTGGCGCGCGGGCATAACCCGTTTCTGATCAACTCGCGGGAAGAGTTTCGCCAGTTTTATGCGATGACCATGGAATCGCCGCCGTGGGTGCCGAATCTGGTGCTGGACGCCATCGCCCAACGCTACGAACAACAACGTGATGAACTGGAGGAGATCTTCCGCGATTTCCGCGCCAGCCCGCCGATGGAGCCGAAACTACCCGATATCAAATGCCCGGCGCTGTTGCTCTGGGGGCGCAAGGATCGGCTGATCGACGTCAGCAGCGTGCCAGTGTGGAGCAAGGGCATCGCCAATTTGCGCGTGGATGTCTGGGATCACGTCGGGCACATGCCGATGGTTGAACAGCCGGGGAATACGGCGCGGCTGTATCGCGAATTCCTCGGAAGCCAGAAATGACAATGCACCCAGCTCCTGATCGTTCCCACGCTCTGCGTGGTAATGCTTCAAGGGACGCTCCGCGTCCAGTGACGCGGAGCGTCACGGGCTGCATTCCCACGCAGAGCGTGGGAACGATCAAGGGTAAGGGCCTGAGATGAACATTCTTTATGACGAACGCCTCGACGGCCCGCTGCCGAAGGTGAACAAGGCTGAGTTACTTAAGGCATTGCAGCAAGCGCTGCCCGATCTAGACATCTTGTGGCGAGACGAAGAACTCAAACCCTACGAATGCGACGGCCTCTCCGCTTACCGCACTACGCCGATGCTGGTCGCCCTGCCCCGTCGACTCGAGCAAGTGCAAACCCTGCTCAAACTTTGCCATGAAAAAAACGTCCCGGTGGTTGCCCGTGGCGCCGGAACCGGGTTGTCCGGCGGCGCCTTGCCGCTGGAACAGGGCCTGCTGCTGGTGATGGCGCGCTTCAACAATATCCTGCACATCGACCCGGCCGCCCGCACCGCGCGGGTTCAACCGGGGGTGCGCAATCTGGCGATCTCCCAGGCAGCGGCGCCCTTCGGCCTGTATTACGCGCCGGATCCATCCTCGCAAATCGCTTGCTCGATCGGCGGCAATGTCGCCGAAAACGCCGGCGGTGTGCATTGCCTCAAGTACGGGCTGACCGTGCACAACCTGCTGAAAATCGAAGTGCTGACCATCGAGGGCGAACGCCTGACTCTGGGCTCGGACGCCCTCGATTCAGCGGGTTTCGATTTGCTCGCGTTGTTCACCGGCTCCGAAGGCTTGCTGGGGATCATCACCGAAGTCACGGTCAAACTGCTGCCCAAACCTCAGGTCGCGAAAGTGTTGCTGGCCAGTTTCGATTCCGTGGAAAAGGCTGGCCGCGCGGTCGCCGAAATCATCGCGGCGGGGATCATTCCCGGCGGCCTGGAGATGATGGACAATCTCGCCATTCGCGCCGCTGAAGATTTCATCCACGCCGGTTACCCGGTCGATGCCGAGGCGATTCTGTTGTGCGAACTCGACGGTGTCGAAGCCGATGTCCACGATGATTGCCAACGGGTGCACGAGGTCATGACCGCCGCCGGCGCCACGGAAGTGCGTCAGGCCCGTGATGAAGCCGAGCGTGTGCGGTTCTGGGCCGGACGCAAAAATGCTTTCCCGGCCATCGGCCGTTTGTCGCCCGATTACTACTGCATGGACGGCACCATCCCGCGCCGCGAATTGCCCGGCGTTTTGCAAGGCATCGCCCGCCTCGGCGAAGAATACGGGTTGCGCGTGGCCAACGTGTTCCATGCCGGCGACGGCAATATGCACCCGCTGATTCTGTTCGACGCCAATCAACCCGGCGAGCTGCACCGCGCCGAAGCCTTGGGCGGCAAGATTCTTGAGCTGTGCGTGCAGGTCGGCGGCAGCATCACCGGCGAACACGGCGTCGGCCGCGAAAAAATCAACCAGATGTGCGCGCAGTTCAACAGTGACGAACTGAGCCTGTTCCATGCAGTAAAAGCCGCGTTCGACCCACAAGGCCTGCTCAACCCCGGCAAGAACATTCCGACCCTGCACCGCTGCGCCGAATTCGGCGCGATGCACATTCACGCCGGGCAATTGCCGTTCCCCGAACTGGAGCGTTTCTGATGGCCGATGTCGACGCCGCCAGCGCCCTGCTCGATCAGGTCAACGAGGCCCGGGCCAACGCTACGCCGCTGAAAATTCGGGGAGGTAACAGCAAAGCGTTCCTCGGCCGCGAGGTGGCCGGCGAAGTACTCGACACCCGCGCCCACTGCGGCATCGTTCGTTACGAACCGACCGAACTGGTGATCACCGCGCGCGCCGGCACGCCGTTGTCCGAACTGCTGGCGGCGCTGGATGCCGCCGGGCAAATGCTACCGTGCGAACCGCCGGCATTCGGTGAAGGCGCCACCGTCGGCGGCATGATCGCCACGGGTTTATCCGGGCCTCGGCGGCCGTGGTCGGGCTCGGTGCGCGACTTCGTCCTTGGCACGCGGGTGATCACTGGCCTCGGTCAGCACCTGCGCTTCGGCGGCGAAGTGATGAAGAATGTCGCCGGTTACGACCTGTCGCGACTGATGGCCGGCAGTTACGGCTGCCTCGGCGTGCTCACCGAAGTGTCGCTGAAAGTCCTGCCGAAACCGCGCCAGTGCCTGAGCATTCGGCTCGACATGGAATGCGCGCGGGCGCTGGCCAAGCTTGCCGAGTGGGGCCAGCAACCGCTGCCGATCAGTGCCGCGTGCCACGATGGCCAGAGTCTGTATCTGCGGCTTGAGGGCGGCGAAGGCTCGGTGACAGCCGCACATCAACGTCTCGGTGGTGAGCCGCTGGATTCAGGGTTCTGGCGGGATCTGAATGAGCAGCGTCTAGGGTTTTTCAACGAAGGTCTGCCGCTGTGGCGCTTGTCGTTGCCGAACAATCTCGGACCACTGGATCTGCCCGGCGAGCAACTGATCGACTGGGCCGGCGCGCAACGCTGGCTGAAATCCGATTCGGCGTACATCCACAATCTCGCGCAGGAACTGGGCGGCCACGCCACCTGTTTCAGCCACGGCGCCAGCGATACGCCGTTCCAACCGTTGCCCGCAACGCTGCTGCGCTATCACCGGCAACTCAAAGCACAACTCGACCCGCAAGGGCTGTTCAACCCCGGGCGCATGTACGCGGAGTTCTAGCCATGCAAACCACCCTCAGCGAACAATCGCGCCAGTTGCCCCGCGCCGCCGAGGCAGAAAAGATTCTGCGCACCTGTGTGCATTGCGGCTTTTGCAACGCGACCTGCCCGACCTATCAGTTGCTCGGCGATGAACTCGATGGCCCGCGCGGGCGCATCTATCTGATCAAACAAGTGCTCGAAGGCGCACCCGCGACGGCGCAGACGCAACTGCACCTGGACCGCTGCCTGTCATGCCGTAACTGCGAAACCACCTGCCCGTCCGGCGTCGACTATCACAACCTGCTCGACATTGGCCGCGCGGTGGTCGATCACGCGGTGCCGCGTCCGGCGGCGCAACGCCTATTGCGCGAAGGGTTGCGCGCATTGGCGCCGAATCCAGGGTTGTTCAAAGGCTTGTTGCGGGTGGGCACGACGTTTCGGCCGCTGTTGCCGCGAATGCTGGAAAGCAAACTGCCGCAGCATCTGCCGTTTTCCGGTTTGCGCCCCGCCCCGCGTCATGCCCGGCGGGTGTTGTTGCTGGAAGGATGCGTACAGCCGGGGTTGTCGCCAAACACCAATGACGCCACGGCGCGGGTGCTGGATCGCTTGGGCATCAGTGTCACCCCGGTGGCCGAGGCCGGGTGTTGCGGCGCGTTGGACTATCACCTCGACGCCCAGGCCAAAGGCCTCGACCGCGCTCGGCAGAACATCGATGCCTGGTGGCCGCACCTGCAAAACGGCGCCGAAGCGATTGTGCAGACCGCCAGCGGTTGCGGCGCATTCATCAAGGATTACGGGCATTTGCTGGCAGACGATCCGCTGTATGCAGCCAAGGCCCGGGAAATCAGCGAGCGCACGCTGGATCTGGTGCAGGTACTCGCGCAGGAACCGCTCGAACAGATTTGCGCCGCCACTGAACGGCGGATTGCCGTGCATTGCCCGTGCACCTTGCAGCACGCGCTTAAACTGGGCGGCGCGGTGGAAGCCGTACTGACGCGCCTGGGTTTCAATCTTACCGCCGTGCCCGACGGCCATTTGTGCTGCGGCTCGGCAGGCACGTATTCGCTGACGCAACCGCTGCTGGCCCGGCAACTGCGCGACAACCGCCTCAACGCGCTGGAGAGCGGTCGCCCTGAGCTGATCGTCACCTCCAACGTCGGCTGTCAGAGCCATCTGGCCAGCGCCGGGCGCACGCCCGTGATGCACTGGATCGAACGGGTGGATCAGTCGTTGGCAGAATGAAGTTCGTAGGATTCTTCGTTTGCCCACGTGCGAGAAGGCTGCGATCTTTTCCCTCATCCATTCCGTGACCGTGGCAGGAATTTTTTTCATGACCGTGCAGCCGTTCGTCAGCCCCGACCTGATCCGCCAACGCTTCTCCAAAGCGATGTCCGACATGTACCGCGAAGAAGTGCCGCTGTACGGCGCGCTGATGCAACTGGTCGAGCAGACCAACCGCGAGGTGCTTGCACGTCAGCCGGACGTCGCCCGGCAACTCGACAGCACCGGCGAAATCCAACGGCTGGACATGGAGCGCCATGGCGCCATTCGCGTCGGCACCACGACGGAACTGGCCACCCTCGCCCGCCTGTTTGCGGTGATGGGCATGCAGCCGGTGGGTTATTACGACCTGACTCCGGCGGGCGTGCCAGTGCACTCCACGGCTTTTCGCGCGGTGCATGAACAAGCGCTGCAAGTCAGCCCGTTTCGGGTGTTCACGTCGCTGTTGCGCCTGGAATTGATTGAGGATCCGCAACTGCGCGCCTTTGCCGAATCCGTGTTGGCCAAGCGCTCGATCTTTACCTCGGAGGCGTTGCGCCTGATCGCGCAAGCTGAAACCGCAGGCGGATTGAATGAAAGCGAGGCCGAGGCATTCGTCTTACAGGCACTGGAAACCTTTCGCTGGCACCACAGCGCCACCGTTACCGCCGCGCAGTATCAGACGTTGAGCGCGCAACATCGCTTGATCGCCGACGTGGTCGCGTTCAAAGGCCCGCACATCAATCACCTGACGCCGCGCACACTGGACATCGACAGCGTGCAGGAACAGATGCCGGCCCATGGCATCACCCCGAAAGCCGTCATCGAAGGCCCGCCGCACCGGCAATGTCCGATCCTGTTGCGCCAGACCAGTTTCAAGGCGCTGGACGAGCCGATCGCCTTCACCGATCAGAACCAAACCCGTGGCAGCCACAGCGCGCGTTTCGGCGAAATCGAACAGCGCGGCGCGGCACTCACGCCCAAAGGCCGGGCGCTGTATGACCGCTTGCTGAATGCCGCGCGCGATGAACTCGGTGACTTCCCTAACGAAGGCAATGCCGCACGCTACAAGGCGCTGATGGTTCAGCACTTTGGCGAATTTCCTGACAGTGTGGAGGGTATGCGTGAACAAGAGCTGGCGTACTTTCGCTATTTCGCTACGGAAAAAGGGTTGGCGGCGGGAAGACTTGGGGACTCGTCTCTGGAGGACTTGTTACGCAATGGTTATGTGAAAGCGCAGCCGTTGGTGTACGAAGATTTCCTGCCGGTGAGTGCGGCGGGGATTTTTCAGTCAAACCTTGGGGATGCGGCGCAGGCGCATTATGGCGAGCATTCCAATCGACAGGCTTTCGAGCAGGCGCTGGGGCGCACGACCATTGATGAGTTGGGGTTGTATGCCGCGACGCAGCAGCGTTCGATCGAGGAATGCCTCACCCAATTCGCGCGTTGAAAAATCAAAAGATCGCAGCCTTCGGCAGCTCCTACAGGAAAAATACATTCCAAATGTAGGAGCTGCCGCAGGCTGCGATCTTTTGATCTAAAAGTTTTAAGCAGCCGCCTCGACCAAATGATGGCGCGTGGCCATTGTGCGCAAGAAGTTGCGCACTTGATTTGCAAAACAGACCGATAAAACCGCTGAGAGCTACGTCCCACAAGGCCTGCAGCCAAGTGCGCAAGAAGTTGCGCAGTACTGCGCAACTTCTTGCGCACTTTCGCTTTGGTTGGCCGCTTTATTTCGCACCAGCGCCTGAAAAATCAGACAAACACCCCGGCCCGCATGGTCGCCACATTTGTTGGCACGCTCCTTGATAACAGTCAGGCACCCACCGGGCGATTTCGCCTCCCGGGCACCTTAAATTATTCCGCAAGGAGAGCACCCCATGGCAACACCAGCGTACATGTCGGTTACCGGCGAAAAACAAGGCCTGATCA
>NZ_CDROCK010000047.1:0-57111 GCF_977020205.1 Pseudomonas sp. AIG
TTCTGCTGG
Organism: Pseudomonas sp. AIG; assembly: GCF_977020205.1. Taxonomy (NCBI): domain Bacteria; kingdom Pseudomonadati; phylum Pseudomonadota; class Gammaproteobacteria; order Pseudomonadales; family Pseudomonadaceae; genus Pseudomonas; species Pseudomonas sp. AIG. Next base: position 10 of record NZ_CDROCK010000047.1, read on the forward strand.
ATCTGGCGTTGATCATTTTCATTCCGTGCTACACGTTTGCCTTCAATTGGTTGTTCGACCGGATCTTCGGCTTGCCAGCCTCTGCGCTACCAGATTCGGCGGCTGCGGCATAAATCGTTAATTCGTAAGCAGATATTGCGAGAAATCAGCGGTTTACCCGGATAAACCGCCGATATTCACAACCCGTGAACTCCGATAGCAGGCTAAGCTTTTCCATCAATAAAAAATGGATCAGCCCATGACTGCACACGCCCCCGCCGCCGCGCAAAGCGACGGCATCGACCCGATCCGCGCCGCCCACGTATCCGCCCGCATCGATCGCCTTCCGGCGGTCGCGACGATTTGGCGCTTGGTGGCGCTGCTGTCGATCGGTGGCTTCTTCGAACTCTACGACCTGTTCCAGACCGCCTACATCAGCCCCGGGCTGATTCGCGACGGCATCTTTGCCACCGGCAATCAGGGTGTGTTCGGTTTCTCCGATCAAGCGGCGTTTGCTTCGGCGACATTCCTCGGTCTGTTCCTCGGTGCCAGCCTGCTCAGCCCGTTGGCCGATCGCTTTGGCCGCCGCGCAATCTTCACTTTCGCCCTGGTCTGGTACACGGTGGCGACGGTGTTGATGGGCATTCAGAGTTCGGCGCTGGGCATCATTTGCATGCGCTTTCTGGTCGGCATCGGCTTGGGCATAGAGTTGGTGACCATCGACGCCTACCTCTCGGAACTGGTGCCCAAACGCATGCGCAGCTCGGCGTTTGCCTTCGCGTTTTTCGTGCAGTTCCTGTCGGTGCCGGCGGTGGCGCTGATGTCATGGTGGCTGGTGCCGCAAGCGCCGTTCGGGGTGTCCGGCTGGCGTTGGGTGGTGTTGGCCAGCGCGGTGTTTGCGCTGTTTATCTGGTGGCTGCGCAAGCGTCTGCCAGAGTCGCCGCGCTGGCTCGCGCAGCATGGTCGCTTTGATGAGGCCAAGCGGATTCTCGATGGCATCGAAGCACGGTGCGAAAAGGATCACGGCAAACCCTTGGATACGCCGGAAACCGTAGCGGTCGACGTCGAGGGCAAGGGCCGCTTCGCCGACATCTGGCAGCCGCCGTATCGTCGTCGCGCGCTGATGTTGATCGTCTTCCACATCTTTCAGGCGATCGGTTTCTTCGGCTTCGGCAACTGGCTGCCGGCGCTGCTGTCCGGTCAGGGTGTCAGCGTCACCCACAGTTTGATGTACGCGTTCATCATCACCCTCGCCTACCCGCTCGGGCCGCTGCTGTTCGTGAAATTCGCCAACCGTTTCGAGAACAAATGGCAGATCGTCGGTTCAGCCCTCGGCGCGATGACCTTCGGCACCTTGTTCGCCCTGCAGACCAGCGCCTTCGGGCTGATCTTCTGCGGGGTGATGATCACGTTCTGCAACGCCTGGCTGAGCTTCAGTTATCACTCGTACCAGAGCGAACTGTTCCCGACCAACATCCGCGCGCGGGCGGTGGGTTTCTGCTATTCGTTCAGTCGCTTGTCGACGGTGTTCAGCAGTTTGTTGATCGGGATGTTCCTGGATAATTTCGGCACGCCGGGTGTGTTGGCATTCATCGTCAGCAGTATGCTCATCGTGATGCTGACCATCGGCTGGTTCGGCCCGCGCACACGCAATCTGGCCCTGGAGAACATTGCCCATCGCTGAGGGAGCAACGGTCATCCTCTGCCGCTTTTCGGCAAGGGATGACCGCTGGAAGATTTCTGTCGCTGGCCACCCCGTTGAAATCAAAGGGTTCACCTGACAGGCACGGTAATTGCTCCACTACAACAGTCTGCAATTACCTACAGGTCCAATCATCATGTTGGTCAGTGCCAAACAACAGCCAATCATTCACCTGCCCAAAGCGCTGAATGACGATGCCACCACCACGGCCGCCGCCGGTCTGCAGGGTGGTCTGCACGGCGCCATGCTGCAAACCCTGCAAAACCAGACCCAGGCGCAAACCGCTGAAGCCACCGCCAAGGTGCAGGACTCGGCCACGCAGATCGCCACCCAGCAAGTCAGCGAAGCCACGCGCATCAGCGACAACGTCGACGAAGCGTTCGCCAAGACCCGCGTGAACCTGCAAGCCACCGATGCCACCACGGCCTCGGCAACATCCGCCACCGATGAATTCAAGGACTACATGAGCAAGACGCCGGAACAGCGTCTGCGCGACAGTATCCTGCAGTCGATGGGGCTGACCGAAGACGACATCAAAGCCATGCCGCCGGAGAAACAACTGGCCGTCGGCAAGGAGATCGCCGAGCGCTTGCAGGACAAGATGAAGTTGGCGCAGGCTGAGAAAGACAACGATGTGAAGGACAGCGACAAGCAGGCGGACAAGTTTCTCGCTGCGCTGTGATCTCGGGTCTAAATGAAAATCCCTTGTAGGAGTGAGCCTGCTCGCGATTGCGGCTAGTCAGTCACCGAAGATGTCACTGATATACCGCTATCGCGAGCAGGCTCACTCCTACAGGTTTGGCTGCGTTTTCAGTTCAGTTGCAGGGTTTCGTTGAACTGGCTGATCGCATCCACTACATGCCGCGATCCCTGCTGAATTTCCAGAATCACCTCCCCTGCCTCGTTCGCCAGCTCAACCCCGAGCCCGGTGCGACTCAAACTCGACTGCATGCTCGACACCGCGCTCAGTGACAGGTCGTGGTTCTTGCGTACCACATCGACAATTTCCAGGGTCGCCTGACTCGTCCTTGCCGCGAGGCTGCGCACCTCATCCGCCACCACCGCAAATCCGCGCCCGTGCTCCCCGGCCCGCGCCGCTTCAATCGCAGCGTTGAGCGCCAGCAGGTTGGTCTGATCGGCAATGCCACGAATGGTCTGGACGATGGTGCCGATGATGTCCGACTGCTTGCTCACCGCATCGATACTCGCTGCGGCTTCGTTGAGGTCGCGGGAAATGTCCTGAATGATCTGCACCGTTTGCTGCACGACTTGTGAACCTTTTTGCGCGCAGGCGTCGTTTTGTACCGAGGTGCTGTGGGCCGATTCGGCAGCGTTCTGCAACGTGGTCATTTGATGGGTAATGTCGCTGGCGAACTTGACCACTTTGTACAGCCGGCCTTTGGCATCGAATAACGGGTTGTAAGACGCTTCGAGATAAACCATCTGCCCGGATTTATTCTTGCGTTCGAAACGGTGCGAGTGATATTCGCCGCGATTGAGTGAGGCCCAGAATGCCTTGTACTGCGCAGACTCGGCTTCGGCACGATGGCAGAACAGGCTGTGGTGATGGCCAACGATTTCGTTGAGCGAGTACTGCATGGTTTGCAGAAAGTTGTCGTTGGCGGTGATGACATTGCCTTCGGGCGTGAACTCGATTACTGCCATGGAGCGACTGATCGCTGCCAACATGCTTTCTTCTTCGTGTTCTTTGTTCACCCGAGCGGTGATGTCGGCGGCCACTTTGATCACACTTCTGACTTGCTTGTCCGGGCCATACACGGGCATGTAACTGGCTTCGAGCCAGACTTCCTTGCCAGCCTTGTTCAAGCGCAGAAAAGTGCCGCTGATCGGCTCACCGCGGGCCAGGTCGCGCCACAACTTTGCGTATTCCTCACTGCGGTAAAACACCTCTTCACAAAAAATCCGATGGTGTTTGCCGCGTACTTCATCGGCGCTGTAGCCCATGGTCTTGCAGAAGTTTTCATTGGCATCCAGAACGATGCCGTCAGGGCTGAACTCGATCATTGCCATTGAACGGCTGATGGCGGCCAACTTGGCGTTGGCTTCGGTCAGGGCACAGCTGAATCGCTCGATTTCCTGCAGGTCAGCCTTGTGATGTAGGTTGAACATGGTTGTATCACCTTCCGCGCGGACTTTTGATTTGATGAAAGTTCAGTTCTTTCAAGATCCACCACTACGTTCCACAGAACAGGCACACGCATTCCTCCACGGGAGGAAGTTGTCAGGTGATAAATGATGATCAATCGGAGCGTCCATGCAGCGACGCTCTAATCAAGACATCCTTCTCTTGATAGCCCGCACGCGGGCCAGCCCTAACGCGTTGAAGAACTTCCATGTAAGCGACGCTCCTTGTTGGTTCAGTGTCGGTGCCTTGGCTTGCGCACTCTGGCAGCATGAATTCACGGACTAACGCTGTACAACCAGCCTGTTTTGACATGACGTGTCGACATAGTTAGTTACAGGAAGCATAGCCAGCGGCAAGCCTTGCGCAAGGCCACTAGTCGGCCAGTATCTGGCACTTTTTGCACAAGAAACGGTTCAGCGCGGGGAGAATTGTTGGCGGGGCGGACGTTTTCGCGAGCAAGTTAGCTCCCATAGGAGAAACGCATTCTAATGTGGGAGCGAGCCTGCTCGCGAAGGCGACATAAGAAGCACTGCAAAAACAACAGAAACGACTTACAGACTTCCAGTCACTTTGGTCGCCACCTCAGCAGGCACCCAAGGCTTCCAGACCTGCGGCTGATCACGCAAAAACGCCTCAGCCACCACTCTCGGCTGCAAACGTTTTTCGCTCATCCCGGCCAGGGTCTGGTTCAACAGATCAATCGGCAAATCGACCTTTTCAAAGAACGTCACCAGCTCCGGATACTGCGCCTTGAACGGCGCCGACACGCCAATCGCCAGGCTCGCCGGCATCGACCGGGTGCCTTTGGGATTGGGGTTGTTGGCATCGGCCAGGGTCTTCCAGGCCTCGGCATCGAACGGTGGCTCATCCAGTTTGACCAGTTTGAATCGCCCCAGCAGCGGCGTCGGTGACCAGTAGTAGAACAGCACCGGTTTACCGCGTTTGATCGACGACGCCACCTCGGCATCCAGCGCCGCGCCGGAACCGGTGCGGAAGTTGACGAAGCTGTCATTCAACGCATAAGCCTTGAGCTTCTGGCTGTTGACGATTTCCGAGGTCCAGCCAGTCGGGCTGTTGAGGAAACGCCCGCGAGACGGGTCTTCCGGGTCGCGGAACACGTCTTTGTAGCGCGGCAGGTCCGCCACCGATTTCAACTCCGGCGCCAACGCTTTGATGCCGCGCTCCGGGTCGCCCTTGATCACATATTCCGGCACCCACCAGCCTTCGGTCGCGCCTTTGACCGTGTCGCCGAGGCCAAACACCTTGCCCTCGGCAGCGGCCTTGACCCAGGCCGGACTGCGCCCGGCCCATTCTTCGCCGATCACCTGAATATCGTTTTTCGCCAGCGCCGCTTCGAGGCTGACCGTGCTGCCCGGCAGTGTATCGGTCGGGTAGCCGTAGCCTTTCTCAACGATCAGGCGCAGCACTTCGGTGATGAAACTGCCGCTTTCCCAAGTGATGTCACCGAAGTGGATCGGCGCGGTTTTCTCCGCCGCCGAGACAACGCCAACGCTCAGGCTCAGGGCCAGCAGCGACGTGCCGAGCAGGGTTTTGATCGATCTCATGCAGACCTCTTGTCTTCCAGGAATTGGTTGGCACTGTGGCGATCGCACAGCGCTTGGGAACGGCTCATGTAGACGCTGACCGAACGCTGGGAGATGCCCAGTTCGGCGGCGATTTGCGGGTAGGTCAGGCCGTCGATGCGAGCGAGCAGAAACGTCGTGCGGACCTTGCCGGGCAGACGCTGCAAGCTGTGATCGAGGCGGTTGAGGGTTTGCGACAGGTGGACGAGGTCTTCAGGCGAGGCGGCGTAATCGACATCAAGCTGCTGGCGATGGCGACGCTCCAGATCACTGCGTCGCCAGCGCTGATACAGCAAGCGTTGGGCGATAGTCGTCAACAAGGCTCGGGGTTCGCGAATGGCCCTCAGCGCCGGGGCTTCGAGCAGTTGGGCGAAGGTTTCGGCGGCGATGTCTTCGCTGCTGGCAGTGTCATGCAAATGGCCACGCAGGTAAGCACAGAGCCAGCGGTAGTGGGCGCGGAACAGACCTTCCACGGTGTGGCGATGGCAAAGCTCGGCGCCGGACATAGGGGCTCCTGGGTTAGGGGTCGCTGAATGTCCGGTGTTCCGGTGGCGCGATCGTAGCAAGGCGCCTTATTCGTTAAAAATACTTAAATTTCATTTTTATATTCTATTTTGAAATATAAAAACAAAAGATCGCAGCCTTCGGCAGCTCCTACACCGATCCCCTGGAGCTGCCGAAGGCCGCGATCTTTTAGCGCAAGCGGCCATAGCCAAATTCTTCAGCCTCACGCTGATAGTCGAGGAGGATCTGATAATCGCTCTCGCTAGCCGCAAGCACCTCAGGCAATCCCAAGGTCTCCACGACATCAGGGAGTTCGCGCAAGGTTTCATTCATTACCTGTCGGAGCTGCTCGATCTGCTCATCCGTAGCGCTACCGACGGTAATGAACGGCAGGGTCGGGCTCAGGGCACTGCGCGCGACCACCCGCAAGGCACGGACTTCTTCCGGCGCATATTGCGCCAGATAGGCGTAGGTGACGCTGTCGATGGCGGCCAGATCGGCGCAGTTTTCGCGCAGCCAACGCAGGCTCTCGCGATGGCCGCCGCTGATGCCGACCGAGGCAAAGAATTGACCGTCCTGATTCAGTGGCGCCAAGCGCTGACGCAGCAGGTTCATGCCACTGTTGGAGTCCTCACTGTTGATCACCCCGCGACTGTCGCGCAACTCCGTCAGCGTTTTACGTGGGTCGTCAGCGCGGCCGAGGATCAGGCTGCAATGATTGCCGGCGCTGGCGTCGGGGAGTTCGTAACGGGGCCGGCCGACGATGCGCACTTGCCCGCGCAATGCAGTCATCAGCGGATAGCCGCAGGTTTGTGTGAGCAGTAGATCGGGGGATAGCCAGAGCTCGGGTAAAGAAAGCTTTTTCGCATCAAGCCGCGACCGCCCCAAGCGTTCGAGAATGCGCGCAATCCAGCGCTCATTGGCCACGCGGATCGGCTCGGGGGCGACGTACATCAGGAGTTCGGTGTGGTGTTGGGTCATACACATTTTTCCCGAGTTACAAATAGCCAATGTAGGAGTGAGCCTGCTCGCGATAGCGGTGCATCAGTGACAACTTCGCTGCCTGACACACCGCTATCGCGAGCAGGCTCACTCCTACAGGGGTTTGTGGTGTTCTTGGGTTAGAGGTAAGGATGCTCGGGACTGTCGATTGGCTTCAAGCCATGGCGTCGCCAGAATTCGCCATACCCCTGAACGAGAAATCCGCCACTGCGCGCGATCCATTGCTCGCGATGCATCCGGTAAACCGTCGGCAAGTCGTACCACGAGAGCTTCGGCAAGTCGTGATGCACCAGATGAAAATTCAGATTCAGGAACAACCAGCGCCATGGCCAACCCGCTTCGTTCAACACCGTGCGCTGTTCCGGTTGCGTATGCGGGCGATGTTCGTAGTAGGAGCGGATCATTGCGATCGACAGCGCCGGCACGCTGATCAGCAGCAGGTAATGCCAGACCGGCAGCACGCTGAAACGGGCAACAAACCACAGCATCAACAATGTAAGCGCACCATGCGTCAGCCACATCAGCCAGGCCTGGCGCTGACCATTCTTCAGCCGCAGCAACTCTTCTTTGGCCAGCGCCAGCAACGCCAGCGGCGCGCCTATCAAGAAGCGTCCGAGCACGGTTTTGTTCAACCAGTGCAAGCTGCGTTCAAACAGCGAACTGCCCTGCCAGCCCGCGCGGGTCAAATAACGGCTTTCCGGATCGATGCCGGGCACGGTCAGATCCTCATCGCGGTGATGCAGCAAATGACTGTCGCGATACAACGTGTACGGATACCACACGGCAAACGGCGCGTAGCCAAGGATCTTGTTGAAGCGCACCCAGCGTGTCGGATGCCCGTGCAGCAACTCGTGCTGCACCGACAGCCACAACACCAGCAGCGGAATCAGCAGCAACGTGCTCAAGGCACGACCCAGCCAGGGACTGTTGAGCACAATGGCGAACCAGCCGCCGTAGACGCCGATCAGCAACAGCCAGGTCGGCCATTCGGTGCGGGCAGTGAAGCGTTGGCGCAGGGTTTTGATCTGCTGTCGATGGGCGGCGTCAAAGTAATGGGACATGGCATTGCTCGGAACGGGATTCTTCCCCTTCTGTGCAACGACCATGGGCAATCTTGCAGATTATTTTCAGGTGCAGGCAGGAGCCCGAGAACCGGGCTCCGGAAAGGCGTGATCAGTGACCGAAGATGTCGACCTTTTTGGCTTTCTTCTCTGCGCGTTTTTCAATCGCGGTCTTGGCCGGTTTTTTCTTCGCGGCTTTTTTTGAATCCATACCTTTGGACATGATGCGTACTCCACTCACAGGGGATGTAGGCTCAGGTATACACCTATCCTGTTGCGCGCGTTCTTTTATAATCGCCGCTTTCAGCGCCGACAGTCCGATCCCATGCCCGACACCCAATACAGCCTGCTCGACGAGTCGTTATGGCCGTTGATGAACAAGTTTTACCGCAGCCACCAGTCCTCGATGAAAGCGGTTCGCGATGCGCAGCTGTGGGTCGCGCGGCGGGGAGAAATTGTTGCCGCGCTGTGCTTGCGGCCGGTCGCGGGCGGGCATTGGTTGACCGGGTTGTTCGTAGATCCGGGCTGTCGGGATCAGGGGCTCGCCGCGCAGTTGATTGCGGCGGCGGTGCAGGATGTGAGCGAGCCGGTGTGGCTGTTCTGTCATCCGGATTTGCGTGGTTTTTATGAGCGACGCGGGTTCACGTTCGACCCGGCGCTGCCGCAAGCGATGGCAGAGCGCTTGAGTCGGTATGCGCGGAGCAAGCCGATGATTGCGATGGAACTTGTTTAAAGATCAAAAGACCGCTGCCTTCGGCAGCTCCTACACCGATCCCTGTAGGAGCTGCCGAAGGCTGCGATCTTTTGATTCTGGTTAGTCGTCAGCGGTGGGATCGAGATCCGGGAACATCACTTCAGTAAAACCGAACTTAGTGAAGTCGGTGATGCGCGACGGGTACAACCGGCCAATCAGGTGATCGCATTCATGCTGCACAACGCGTGCGTGGAAACCTGAAGCGATGCGCACAACCGGTTCACCTTTCGGATCAAACCCTTCGTAGCGAATCTGCTGATAACGATCCACCGCACCGCGCAAACCCGGGACCGACAGACAGCCTTCAAAGCCCTCTTCCGTCAGCGGACTCAGCGGGGTGATCAACGGATTGATCAGGATCGTCTGCGGCACTGCTTCAGCGTCAGGGTAACGTTCGCTGTGTTCGAAACCAAAGATCACCAGTTGCAGATCGACACCGATCTGCGGCGCCGCCAGGCCGACGCCGCCGACGCTTTCCATGGTCTGGAACATGTCGTCGATCAGTTGCCACAGCTCGGGGCTGTCGAACATTTCGGCCGGCACGGGCGGGGCGATGCGCAGCAGGCGCTCGTCGCCCATTTTCAGAATTTCACGAATCATGATCAGACTTCGTCAGTGTCCGGCTTGAGCGAATGATCGCGCCCCAGGCCCGAGACGTGTTGTTTGGGATGTTCATCGAGTTCGCCGGGGACTTTCTCACCCGCATCCTTGCCCTCGCTGGACATGTGTTCGATCACCGCGTTCATTTCGGCGCCGAGCAACAGCACCGCCGCGGAAATGTAGAAGTACAGCAACAGCACGATGATCGCCCCGATGCTGCCATACATCGCGTTGTAGTTGGCGAAGGTTTTTACGTAAAACGCGAAGCCCAACGAGGCGATGATCCACACCACCACGGCCAATACCGAACCGGGTGTGATGAAGCGGAATTCCTGTTTGACGTCGGGCATGACGTAGTAGATCAGAGCCACCGCGACCATCATCAGAATCACGATCACCGGCCAGCGCGCGATGGTCCACACCGTGACGATGAAGTCTTCCAGCCCCACCTGCGCGGCAATCCAGCCCATGACCTGCGGCCCGAGCACCATCAGCGCGGCAGCCACCAGCAGCATGCCGGCAATGCCCACGGTGTAAACAATCGACAGCGGGAAACGCTTCCAGACCGGCCGGCCTTCGACCACGTCGTACGCGGCGTTCATCGCACTCATCATCAAGCGCACACCAGCGGAGGCGGTGTACAGGGCAATAACAATACCGACGGAAAGCAGCCCACCCTTGGACTGCTGCAGTTGGTCAATCACCGGGTTGACCTGCTCCAGCGCCTGTGGCGGCAGGACCAGTTCCGATTGCAGGCGCAGCCAGGAGAAGAAGTCCGGCAGGTGCAGGAAACCGATCAGGGCAATCAGAAACAGAATGAACGGGAACAGCGAGAACAGCATCTGGTAGGCCAGTGCCGAGGCGTAGGTCGACATCTCGTCGTCGACGAATTCAGTGACCGTGCGCACCATTACCCGATGCAGGGGCAGACCTTTCATGTCCGGGAAAATCATTCGCGTCTCCTTTCGCCGCAATACAGGTTGAAGTCGTGGCGACTCAGGGGCCGTTTTTTACATCAAGGTAGCCTGTTTGGCGAACCTTGCTCGGTGTCAGCAGGATTTCGACACAAAAACGGCCATCCTTGGATGGCCGTTCGTGTCTTTCGTTCAAGGCTGAATTACGCCTTGTCGACGCCTTTCTTGATAGCGTCTTTGGCTTTGCCGACCGCTTGCTGGGCCTCGCCTTTTTTCTCTTGAACTTTGCCTTCGGCTTGCAGCTTGGTGTTGTCGGTGGCTTTGCCGACGCCTTGCTTGACGTTGCCGACCGCTTCGTTGGCCATGCCTTTTACTTTATCGCCTGTGCTACTCATGGTGTTTCTCCTTGGTGCATTAAGGGGGAAAAGTCAGTACGTAATGATTGACTGGCCGGGTTTGCGCCAAGTTTCATTTATTTTCGGGGGTTCATTTCGTCGTGGCGTGCAGGTTGGGCTTTATGTTTGTGTGCGTAGCCCCGAGAATGCGCAACATATGGGCGCTGTGCGCCAATGAACCGATCCCGCAGGAATGTTATGAAACTCGATAAAACGCAGGCCATCGCCCGACGCAATAAGGAACTGGGCGGTGCCGTGCTCGGCACCAACAACTGCCACTTCGCCGAACTGAACCGTAACCGCAACATCTGGTGGTTCGACCTGCCAGTGTCGCGTCTGGCCATCGGTCAGTACGAGTGGATTCACCTGCTGATGCACACACCGGCCACCGACGAGTTGCTGCACCTGAAAGTGCCAACGGTGTTTTTGCGTGAAAAGCTTGAAGGGCTGGTGATTCGTAACGAGGGCAAGCGTAAAGCGGCGTTGAGCCTGGAATTAAGTGCGGACAAGGATTCGTATCTGCAGGACATGCGTCCGGCGGGGACTAACGTGAATTTTGCGCCGTTTCGTCAATAACAGAAAAGCTTCGCGAACAAGCCCGCTCCCACACTGATCGTTCCCACGCTCCGCGTGGGAATGCATCCAGGGACGCTCTGCGTCCCAGCAGTGCTGGACGCGGAGCGTCCGGGGCGGCATTCCCACGCAGAGCGTGGGAACGATCCCCTCACCAACAAAAAGCCCCGCATCTGCGGGGCTTCTTGTTTTAGGCGGCGGACTTGGCCTTGATCTTCTTCAGCTCTTCATCCCGCAGCTCGCGACGCAGGATCTTGCCGACGTTGGTGGTCGGCAGCGCATCGCGGAACTCCACCGAACGCGGCACCTTGTAGCCGGTGACGTTGGCGCGCATGTGCTCCATCACCGTTTCCTTGGTCAGCGTGACGCCCGGTTTGGCGACGATGAAAATCTTGATCGCCTCACCCGACTTCTCGTCCGGCACGCCGATGGCCGCGCACTGCAACACGCCGGGCAGGGTCGCCAGCACGTCTTCCAGTTCGTTCGGATAAACGTTGAAACCGGAGACCAGGATCATGTCTTTCTTGCGATCAACGATGCGCATGTAACCGTCCGGCTGGATCAGCGCGATATCGCCAGTTTTCAGCCAGCCTTCGCTGTCGAGCATTTCATCGGTGGCTTCCTGACGCTGCCAGTAGCCCTTCATCACCTGCGGGCCCTTGACGCACAGCTCGCCGATTTCACCCAGCGGCTGCTCGACACCGGCATCGTCGATGACTTTGCACAGGGTCGATGGCACCGGAATACCGATGGTGCCGATCTGGATGTTCTGGATCGGGTTGACCGTGGCCACCGGGCTGGTTTCGGTCATGCCGTAACCTTCGCAGATAGCGCAACCGGTGACCGCTTTCCAGCGCTCGGCAGCGGCCAGTTGCAGGGCCATGCCGCCGGACAAGGTGACTTTCAGCGCCGAGAAATCCAGCTTGCGGAAACCTTCGTTGTTGCACAGCGCCACGAACAGCGTGTTCAAGCCGACGAAACCGCTGAACTTCCACTTCGACAGTTCCTTGACCATCGCCGGCAGGTCGCGCGGGTTGCTGATCAGGATGTTGTGGTTGCCGATCAGCATCATCGCCATGCAATGAAAGGTGAACGCATAGATGTGGTACAGCGGCAGCGGCGTGATCAGGATCTCGCAACCTTCATTGAGGTTGGAACCCATCAGCGCTTTGCACTGCAGCATGTTGGCGACGAGATTGCGATGGGTCAGCATCGCGCCTTTGGCCACGCCGGTGGTGCCGCCGGTGTATTGCAGCACCGCCACGTCGCCGCTGTGCGGATTGGCTTCGGCCACAGGCTGGCCCTGGCCCTTGCTCAACACGTCGTTGAACTTGACGGCTTTCGGCAGATGATAGGCCGGCACCATCTTCTTCACGTACTTGATGACGCTGTTGATCAGCAGACGCTTGATCGGCGGCAACAGATCGGCGACTTCAGTGACGATCACGTGTTTGACGCCGGTTTTCGGCACCACGGCTTCGGCCAGGTGCGCCATGTTCGCCAGGCAAACAAGAGCTTTGGCGCCGGAGTCGTTGAATTGGTGTTCCATTTCCCGCGCGGTGTACAGCGGGTTGGTGTTGACCACGATCAGCCCGGCGCGAATCGCACCAAAGACGGCCACCGGGTACTGCAGAACGTTGGGCAGTTGCACGGCGATTCGATCGCCGGGCTGCAAATCGGTATGCTGTTGCAGATACGCGGCAAACGCACCGGACAATTCGTACAATTCACCGTAGGTGATTGTCTTGCCCAGGTTGCTGAAAGCCGGTTTGTTGGCGAAGCGTTGGCAGGATTGCTTCAACACTGCCTGAATGTTCGGATACTCGTCCGGATTGATGTCGGCAGCAATTCCAGCCGGGTATTTATCCTTCCAAAAGTCTTCGATCATGGAAGCCCACTCCTCAGCAACGCGAATTCTTCACCGCATTTGATGCGATTATTATTGGTGTGTGTTTGGTATTGGTGAATCTGGCTTTTACATAGGCCGAGAAGTCACAAAGCGCGCCGAGAGTAGCAGCTTTGCCAAGGGTCGACTAGAGCCAAAAGCGGCCCCTACAGTCACTATGATGACTCAAGACTATCTAGCAGTCATTTTAGAGCAAAAATCCTATAACACCTTGAAAGCCCCTGTTTTCGGGGACATAGGCCAAAAAAATTCGCGAGCAGGCTCGCTCCCACAAGGATCACATCTTTCCCTGTGGGAGCGAGCCTGCTCGCGAATGCGCGCAGCGCAGCCGTTGATTTTTACGCGATATCGCGCAACTCACGCCGCAGAATTTTCCCGACAGGCGTCATCGGCAATGACTCACGCAATACGATGTGTTTCGGCACCTTATACGCAGTGAAATTCTCTTTGCAGTAGGCCTTGAGCTCTTCGAGGCTGACCCCGGTTTCCCGCGCCACCACGAACAGCTTCACCGCCTCGCCCGAACGCTCGTCCGGCACGCCAATGACCGCGCAGTTGGCCACTTTCGGGTGAGCCATCACCACGTCTTCGATTTCATTCGGATAAACGTTGAAACCGGAGACGATGATCATGTCCTTCTTGCGATCGACGATGCGCACGAAACCGTCCGGATCGATCACCGCAATATCGCCGGATTTGAACCAGCCCTCGGCATCCAGCACTTCGGCCGTGGCCTCAGGTTTGTGCCAGTAGCCCTTCATGATCTGCGGGCCTTTGATGCACAGCTCGCCGCGTTCGCCCATAGCCAGCTCGACGCCATCGTCATTGATGACTTTCAGCAACGTGCCCGGCACCGGCAAGCCAACCGTGCCCAGCCGCGATTGATCGCCGTACGGGTTAGTGCAGGCCACCGGTGAGGTTTCGGTGAGGCCGTAACCTTCAGTGATGCGGCACCCGGTCATCTGCTCCCAACGCTCGGCGGTGGCCTTGACCAGCGCGGTGCCACCAGAGTTGGTGAGCTTCAGGCTGGAGAAATCGAGGGTCTTGAAATCCGCGTGATCCATCAACGCCACAAACAAGGTGTTCAAGCCCAGCAGCGCCGAGAAGCGCCAGTTCTTCAGCTCCTTGATGAAACCGGCAATATCGCGCGGGTTGGTGATCAGCACGTTGTGGTTGCCGGAAACCATCATGCACATGCAGTTCGCGGTGAAGGCATAGATGTGATAGAGCGGCAGCGGCGCGATCATCACTTCCTGGCCTTCGCGCAGCAGCGGCTGGCCGTCAGGGCCGAGCTGGGCGAGACAGGCGCGCACTTGCTGCATGTTCGCCACCAGATTGCCGTGGGTGAGCATCGCGCCCTTCGCCAGCCCGGTGGTGCCGCCGGTGTATTGCAGCACGGCGATATCGTCGAGGCTGACTTTCAGTGGCTTGATGCCCAGGCCGCGACCCATGCGCAGTGCGCTCTTGAAGGAGATCGCCTGCGGCAACGAATACGCCGGGACCATTTTCTTCACTTTGCTGACCACGGTGTTGACCAGCCAGCCCTTGGCGGTGGGCATCAGGTCGCCCATCTTCGCTTCGATCAGGTATTGAATGTCGGTGTCGGGCAGCACTTCCTGGACTTTCTGGCCGAACATGTTCAGATACACTAGTGCTCGTGCGCCGGAATCCTTGAACTGATGGCGCATCTCCCGCGCGGTATAGAGCGGGTTGGTGTTGACCACGATGAGCCCGGCACGCAGTGCACCGAACACGGCAATCGGATAATGCAGGACGTTGGGCATCTGCACGGCGATGCGATCCCCCGGCACCAGATCGGTATGCGCTTGCAGGTAACCGGCGAAGGCAGCGCTCTGGCGCTCCAGTTCGGCGTAGGTCAGGGTGATGCCCATGTTGCTGAACGCCGGGCGATCCGCGAACTTCTTGCAGGAACGCTCGAACACCTCGATCACCGACTTGAACTCACCCATGTCGATGTCCAGCGGTACGCCGGCCGGGCGTTTATCGTTCCAGAAATCAGGTTGCATTATTCTTGTCCTCTTTACCTGAGCCGATCCGGGGCCGCTTTCTGTCATTTCTGAAAAAGCGGAGCTTCACGGACACTAGCAGTTATGGCCATTGAGGCAAATATGGACAAAGCCGTCATTGATCGTGTGAATCTTCCTGCCGTGGCGTGGGCTGATCAGACGCGCTATACAATGATCCGACTCTGAGCAAAGGAAGCGCCATGATCCACGACACCCTATGGCTGGACGCGAGTGACCGCAGCCGCCTGTTCGTCAATCAATGGCTGCCGGCAGCGCCGTTGAAAGCGGTGATCCTGTTGGCCCACGGCATGGCCGAACACAGCGGCCGCTACGCGCGACTGGCCGACACGTTTTGCGACAAAGGATATGGCGTGTACGCCCCGGATTTGCGCGGACATGGCAAAACCGCCAATCACGGAACACTCGGCCACTTCGCCGATGACGACGGCTGGTGCAAAGTGCTCGGCGATCTGGCCAGCCTCAATCAGCACCTCGGCCAGCAGCACCCCGGCGTGCCGATCATCCTGCTGGGGCACAGCATGGGCAGCTACATCGCCCAAGGTTATTTGCTGCATCACAGCGCCAGTCTGCACGGGGCGATTCTCAGTGGTTCCAACTTTCAGCCTGTTGCGCTGTATCGCGCTGCGCGGCAAATCGCCCGTCTGGAAAAACTGCGTCAGGGTGGCAAGGGCCGCAGTGCGCTGATCGAATGGCTGTCGTTCGGCTCGTTCAATAACAAATTCAAACCGGCACGCACACCGTTCGACTGGTTGAGCCGCGATCCGGCCGAGGTTGACCTGTACGCCAACGACCCGCTGTGTGGCTTTCGCTGCACCAATCAACTTTGGATCGACCTGCTCGGCGGCTTGCAGCAGATCAGCAAAGCGTCCAATCTCGCGCAGATCGACCCGGGCCTGCCGCTGCTGGTAATCGGCGGCGAATGTGATCCGGTGAGTGAAGGCAAGCGTCTGACAGATCTGGCCAATGCGTTGCGCACGGCCGGCAGCCAGCACCTGCAACTGCAGATCTACCCGCAGGCGCGGCACGAATTGTTCAACGAAACCAACCGCGACGAAGTGATCGCGGATGTGCTGGCCTGGATCGATCAGGCCCTGAGCCATCCGCGCCCTCAGCGCAGCGAATAATATTTTGTGGATTCACTGAATCCGTCACAGGAATCGAGACCGATGACCCAGGTTACCAACATCCCTTACGAAGCCCTCGAAGTCGGCCAGACCGCCAGCTACAGCAAGACCGTCGAAGAGCGCGACATACAGCTGTTCGCCGCGATGTCGGGCGACCACAACCCGGTGCACCTGGACGCCGAGTTCGCTGCCGCCAGCATGTTCAAGGAGCGTATCGCCCACGGTATGTTCAGCGGTGCGCTGATCAGTGCCGCCGTTGCCTGCGAGCTGCCTGGGCCCGGCACTATTTATATCGGTCAGCAGATGAGCTTTCAGAAGCCGGTGAAGATCGGTGACACGCTGACCGTGCGCCTGGAAATTCTCGAGAAGCTACCGAAGTTTCGCGTGCGTATTGCGACGCGTGTGTTCAACCAGCGTGATGAGCTGGTGGTGGATGGTGAGGCTGAAATCCTCGCACCGCGCAAGCAGCAGACGGTGACGTTGCCGACTTTGCCGGCGATCAGCATTGGCTGATTGATTGGTGGTGTGTCAAGTACAGTTTTTCCCCCTCACCCCAGCCCTCTCCCCCAGGGGGGCGAGGGGGAAAGGGAGCCGATCTTGATGCTTTTCAGAACCTGAGTTCACCCCAGATCGCTCACGTCGTTGTATCTCCAACATCCACCTCGGTCAGTCCCCTCTCCCTCCGGGAGAGGGCTAGGGTGAGGGGCCCTTGCTTTGGCTCTCTCCCAGACATAAAAAAACGCCAGACTAGCTGGCGTTTTTTGTACCCGGCGAACGCTTACGAACGAGCGCGAGCCTGATTACGCAACGCTTTCACCTGATCGTGATTACGTTGTACGCCGTGGTACTGGCGTTCAACCAGATCACGAATACCCACCAGGTTGTGCTTGTTGATTTTCTCGAGAGCTTCTTTGTAAGCCTTCAGGGCATGGTCTTCACCACGCTCGGCTTCATTCAGCACAGCTTCTTCGTCTTTGCCGGTGAACATGGCTTTGACGTCGACCCAACGACGGTGCAGATCACCGCTGACGCTGGTCGAGGTTTCAGGATCGCCGCCCAACTTGCGAACTTCGGCCTGCAGTTCAGCGGCAGCAGTGGCGCAATCGGCAGAGCGAGTGACAAACAGGGTTTTCAGTTCTGGATGCTTGATGTCTTCAGCGCAAGTCTTGAACCCTTCCTGACCGTCCTTGCTGGTTTCAATCAGGTCATTGAGTACAGAGATGGCTTCTTTATTCATGTCGGTCATTTTTCAATTCCTTGCGATCGGTGGAAGATGCAAGGGATATTGCAGTGTGCGTGCCAGCTTTTTTATTAAGTAAAAACTTTTATTTATCAACAACTTAAATATAAGTGAACTATCTGTATCACGGTTATTTGCATGATCTGTCATTTGGCCTGCATGCAGAATGCCTGTATTTTCCTGATTGTTTTGAAGCCAGACGAAAACCCTGATGAATCCCGAAAAACTCGAATTGCTGATCACCCGCGAAATGCCTTTCGGCAAGTACAAGGGCCGGATCATTGCCGACCTGCCGGGGCCATACCTGAATTGGTTTGCCCGCGAAGGTTTCCCGCATGGCGAACTCGGTGGCTTGCTCGCGCTGATGCAGGAGATCGACCATAACGGCCTGTCGGAATTGCTCGAACCGCTGCGCGCCAAACACGGCAAACCTGCCCCGCGCCATTGAAGCGCCCTCCTCTCTAGAGTCAGCCGACCATGCCCGATAACACCCGCCGCGCCCGTGACGAAGCCTTTTGGCAAACGTTCGCCGACCGTTACGACGTTCAACCCGGCCCCGTGAACCTGGAAAACGGTTACTTCGGGCGCATGTCGCGCACGGTGATCGAGGAGTACCAGCGCAATATCGAGCTGATCAACACCAGCAACTCGGTGTATGTGCGCCAGCGTTTCGAACAGCACGACAACCTCGATATCCGTGCGCAACTGGCCGAGCTGATCGGCGTGCGGGCGCAGAGCGTGGCGTTCACTCGCAATGCCACCGAAGGCTTGCAATCACTGATCCGCAACTACAATCGCCTGCAGCCAGGCGATCAAGTGCTGATCAGTGATCTGGAATACGATACGGTCAAAGGCGCCATGCGCTGGCTGGCCAGACATCGCGGCGCCGAGGTGATCGAGATTGCCCACGCGCACCCGGCGAGCTACGACAGCCTGCTGGAGACTTACCGCGAGGCGTTCGTCGGTCACCCGAAACTCAAGCTGATGGCCCTGACGCACGTCACTCACCGCACCGGTCTGGTCATGCCCGTGCAAGCCATCGCCGCGCTCGCCAAAGAGCATGGCGTCGATGTCATCCTCGACGGCGCCCATGCGCTCGGTCAGATCGAGTTTGATCTTGAAGCGCTGGGCATTTCTTTCGCTGGCTATAACCTGCACAAATGGATCGGCGCACCGCTCACCCTCGGTTTCCTCTACATCGCGCCGCAACGCTTGGCCGATATCGATCCGGACATGGACGAAATGCATTACCCGGGCAATGACATCCGGGCACGCACGTCGTACAGCACGCCCAACATTCCGGCGCTGATGACCTTGCCGCTGGTGTTCGAAGAGCATCGCTCACTCGGCGGTGCACCGGCCAAAGGCGCTCGCGTCAATTATCTGCGCAATCTGTGGGTCAGCGCGGTGCGACACTTGCCGGGCATCGAGGTAATGACGCCAGATGATCCACGGCTGTATTGCGGCATCACATCGCTGCGTTTCACCCGCCACGATGATCAACAGGCGATGGCCGAGCGTCTGCTCAACGACTACAACCTATTCACCGTGGTGCGCAATGGCGCGGCCAGCGGGCCGAGCATCCGCATTACACCGGGGCTGACCACCACCGCTGGCGACATGCAGTTGCTGGTCCGCGCGCTGAACGAGCTGCGCTAAAACACTGTGATCAGGTATTTGTCGTAGCCCGCCACGCCGATCTGCGATGACAGTGCAAAAGTGTCGACGCCGATCGTCAGGTTGCCGAAGTAGCCGTCCTCCGGACCAGCGTCCGTGATCGGGCGCAACGCCAGCCGAACGGCATCGTTATCAACGGCTGTGCAATTGCAGGCACAGGGCAAATGCAGGCGCCCCGCCCAGGCTTCCTGGTACAACTGCGGCTGTTGATCGTCATTGGCGATGGCAACGCTCAGAGCGATGCACGAAAAGGCAGTTTGCCGATCCGGGTAAAGGCTGGTGAAACGAACGATGCCTTTACTGTCGGTCGACTGACTGCCGCACAGTGTGTCAGTGCCAATGTGCTGCTCGATGCGGACCACGGCGCCGCTGACCGGCTCGCCGGTCATGGCATCAACCAGGGTCAGCCGCAATACAAGGGGCAAACCTTCGATGCCGGCGCTGATGTTGCGCACCTTGCCCCTGCTGTTGTGCCAATCGAAACTGCCAACCACGGGCAACTGCCGCGGGCGCAGAGCGTTGATTGATAAAGCGACAGATTGATGGTCGTCCATGAGGCGTTCTCTCTTCCGTAAGATGAACGCAGATTAGCGCCACGCAAACGCGGCTGTGCGGTAACTATGTATCGCGTCGTAACGGTGTCGATGTAGGAGCTGCCGAAGGCTGCGATCTTTTGATGTTGGCGCTCAAGAGCAACGTCAAAAGATCGCAGCCTCGTTTCACTCGACAGCTCCTACATAGCTTCTCCATAGCAATTTTCAGGCAAAAAAAAACGGTGCACCGACCAAGCGCACCGTAAAGCCGTAGAACACACAACGAAGTGTCTGGTAACAATCAATCCAGCAGCGCCAGTGCCTCGGCGGTGCATTCCTGAATGCGCGCCCAGTCGCCGTTCTTGATCCATTCCGGATCAAGCATCCAGCTACCGCCCACGCACATGACGTTTTTCAGCGCCATGTAGCTCTTGATATTGGCCGGACCGACGCCGCCAGTCGGGCAGAATTTCACTTCGCCGAACGGGCCACCGAGGGCCTTGATGGCTGCCACGCCACCGCTGACTTCAGCCGGGAACAGTTTGAAGCGGCGATAGCCCAGACCGTAGCCTTCCATGATGCCGGAGGCGTTGCTGATGCCCGGCAACAGTGGAATCGGGCTATCGACGCTGGCTTCCAGCAGGTCACGGGTAATACCCGGAGTGACGATGAATTGCGAACCGGCGGCTTCGGCCGCCGCAAGCATGTTGCGATCGAGCACGGTGCCGGCGCCGGTCATCAGTTCCGGACGCTGGTCGCGCAGGATCTGAATGGCCTTGAGACCGAACTGCGAACGCAGGGTCACTTCCAGTGCGGTCAGACCACCGGCGGCCAGGGCGTCGGCCAGTGGCAGCACGTCCTGTTCGCGAGCGATGGTGATCACCGGCAGGATCCGCGCCTTGGCGCAGAGGTTGTCGATCAGGGCAACTTTGTCCGCCATGGAAACGGTCGGGGATGGGGTTGTCATAGCGGCTGTTCCTTGGCTCATGGGCACCAGTAAATCTCTAACGTAGGTTGCAGAAACGCGCGCACCGGCATGGCGGCGACGTCGTCGGATGCCAGTGCGGCATTCAGGGTGGTCAGTTTCGATTGACCGGAAATCGACAGAATCTTGTGCTTGGCCGAGGCCAGCAGCGCACGGCTCATGGTCAGGCGCTGCCGCGGCACGCTCGGCGCCAGCATCGGCCAGCAACGGCGGCTGCCGTCGGCCTGCAAGGCTTCGGCGAGGTTCGGGCTGTCGGGGAACAGCGACGCGGTGTGGCCGTCATCGCCCATGCCCAACACCAGCACATCAATCGGCGGCAACTCGGCGAGCAGACGATCAGCCTGTTCCGCAGCCTGCTCGACGTTGGCCGCCGCGCTATAAAGGCTGAGGAACTGCGCCTTGGCCGCCGGGCCTTTGAGCAGATATTGCTTGAGCAGGCCGGCATTGCTGTCGGCGTGTTCAACCGGTACCCAGCGTTCATCGGCGAGGGTCACGACGACCTTCGACCAGTCCAGCTCCTGCTTGGCCAGGTGCTGGAAAAACGCCACCGGGCTACGACCGCCCGACACCACCAGCACCGCGTTGCCGCGTGCAGCAATGGCCTCGCTCAATTGCTTGGCAACGTTCAGCGCCAGACCTTCAGCCAACAACACCGGGCTGTTGAATTCGTGGGCATTTACGCCCACCGGCAGTTGCACATTAGATATCGCCATACCACGACCTCCCGTCCCGCGTGATCAATGCAATGGAGCTCATCGGCCCCCACGACCCGGCCGCATACGGCTTGGGCGCATCACCGGATTTTTTCCATCCGGCGATCAACTGGTCACACCATTTCCACGCGGCTTCGATTTCATCTTTACGGACAAACAGGTTCTGATTGCCGTTCATCACTTCCAGCAACAACCGCTCGTAGGCATCGGGGATCCGCGCGCTACGCCAGGTGTCGGAGAAATTCAGTTGCAGCGGGCCGCTGCGCAGTTGCATGCCTTTGTCCAGGCCCTGCTCTTTGGTCATCACGCGCAAGGAAATGCCTTCGTCCGGTTGCAGGCGAATGATCAGTTTGTTGCTGATCTGCAAGCGCTGCTCAGGGGCGAAGATGTAGTGCGACGGTTCCTTGAAGTGGATGACGATCTGCGACAGTTTCTGCGGCATGCGCTTGCCGGTACGCAGGTAGAACGGCACGCCGGCCCAGCGCCAGTTGCGGATATCGGCACGCAAAGCGACGAAGGTTTCGGTGTCGCTCTGGGTATTGGAATTCGGTTCTTCGAGGTAACCCGGTACCGATTTGCCTTCACTGTGGCCGGCGATGTACTGGCCGCGCACGACCTGAGTGGTGAGGCCCTCCGGGCTGATTGGCGCCAGTGCTTTGAGCACTTTTACTTTCTCGTCACGGATGCTGTCGGCGGATAGATCAGCCGGCGGGTCCATGGCGATCAGGCAGAGCAACTGCAACAGGTGATTCTGGATCATGTCGCGCAGTTGGCCGGCCTTGTCGAAGTAGCCCCAACGGCCTTCGATGCCGACCTTCTCGGCCACGGTGATTTCCACGTGGGAGATGTAATTCTGGTTCCACTGGGTTTCGAAAAGACTGTTGGCGAAACGCAGGGCGATCAGGTTCTGAACGGTTTCTTTGCCCAAATAGTGATCGATGCGGTAGGTGCGGTTCTCCGGGAAGAACTGCGCCACGGCGTCATTCACTTTGCGCGACGATTCGAGGTCGGAACCGATCGGTTTTTCCAGCACCACGCGGGTGTTTTCCGCCAGACCGACTTTCGCCAGGTTCTCGCAAATCGCGCCGTACACCGCGGCCGGTGTGGCGAAGTAGGCAATCATGCGTTGCGTGCTGCCAGCCAGTTCGGCCAGCGCCACATAATCTTCGGATTTGAGGAAGTCGACGTGCAGGTAGGTCAGGCGTGCGAGAAAACGCTCGGCGACGGCCTCGTCCAGCTCTTTGCCTACATAGCGGCGCAGTTCGGCGGCAATGAACGCCATGTGCTGTTGCTGGGAACCTTCTTCACGGGCCAGCGCGATGATCCGCGTGTCCTCGTGCAGCAGGTCGGCGCCATCAAGATGATAAAGGGCAGGAAACAGCTTGCGCAGGGCCAGATCGCCAAGCGCGCCGAACAAGGCAAAGGTGCACGGTTCAACCGTAATCGAAGGCATGATGTTTGTTCTTTTATCAAGTTAAGCTACAAATACCTTTTTTCAAGGCATCACTCAAGGGAAAATGTAGTAATAACCACAACATTTTCGCAAAATACAGATTCCGAGTGGTGGTCGGTCGGAGCCATCAGTAGGATAGGCCACCGTTACGGGCCATTTCAAAGGCCCAATTTGCATAGCCCGGCGCACCTTTGCGCAGGTGAATTAGGAATTCCATATGGACCGCGTGCGAAATTTACTGGAACAGATCCAGAGTCGCCTTGAAGACCTGAACAAGGCCGAACGCAAAGTCGCCGAGGTGATCCTGCTCAACCCGCAGCAGGCCACCCGCTTCAGCATCGCCGCCCTCGCCCAGGCCGCCTCGGTGAGCGAACCGACGGTCAACCGTTTCTGCCGTTCGTTCGGCGTCAGCGGCTATCCCGAACTCAAGCTGCAACTGGCGCAGAGCCTGGCCAGCGGCGCGGCATACGTCAGCCGCGCGGTCGAAGCCGATGACAATCCCGAGGCGTACACGCAAAAGATTTTCGGCAGCGCCATCGCCTCGCTGGACAGCGCTTGTCAGGCGCTGGACCCGAATCTGATCAGCCGCGCCGTCGACCTGTTGATTCAGGCGCGGCAGATCCACTTCTTCGGCCTCGGGGCTTCGGCACCGGTGGCGCTGGATGCGCAGCACAAGTTCTTCCGTTTCAACCTGGCGGTCACGGCGCATGCCGATGTGTTGATGCAGCGGATGATTGCATCGGTGGCGCACACCGGTGAGTTGTTCGTGATTATTTCCTACACCGGCCGTACCCGTGAGCTGGTGGAAGTGGCGCGCATTGCCCGCGAGAACGGTGCTTCCGTGCTGGGCCTGACGGCGGAAAATTCGCCACTCGCCAAGGCGAGTACCTTGAGCCTGAATATTCCGCTGCCGGAAGACACCGACATCTATATGCCGATGACGTCGCGGATCATTCAGTTGACCGTGCTGGATGTGTTGGCGACGGGGATGACCTTGCGTCGTGGCGTGGACTTCCAGCCGCATTTGCGCAAGATCAAAGAGAGTTTGAATGCCAGCCGGTATCCGGTGGGTGACGAGTTCAATTGAGGCGTTAAAAGCGAAAAGCCAACCCTCACCCCAGCCCTCTCCCGGAGGGAGAGGGGGCCGACCGAGGTGCTCTCAGGAGTTACATCGACCTGAACGTTCAAACCGACCTCAGGTTTGGCCAAGCCAAGATCACCGTTGTAGTCGCAAGTCGGTGGACATAGCCAATCCAACTCGGTAAGTCCCCTCTCCCTCCGGGAGAGGGCTAGGGTGAGGGTAGCGGTGTACTTGACACACTCAAGCCGCCGCCCACGCCTGCAAACTCAAATGCGCCTTCTCCCCCGGCGCCAAGTGCAAGCTGTCAGTCCCACCCGCCGCCGCTTCAACACAGACAAACTCCAACACCTCGTCCCAACTCACGCCCAACAACGGCCGTGCCCCGGGATGCCACACCACCGTGTCGGCGCTGTCACCGGTATCAATGCACAACTCACGCTGCCAGGCATGATCTTTCAGCTGCAATTCGCCGTCATGCTGGAACACCCGCTGACAACCGCCATCCACCCGCAACTCGCCTTCCTGCTGGCAAACCTGGCGATTCAACTGGTCATAACCCTGCGCCCCTTCGAGCCCAGACAGCGCTATCTCACCGACATCGCCAATACGCCAGTAAGCATGCAAAGCCTGGCTCAACTGGCACGGCATGTCGTCCTGATGCTCGGTGCTCAGGCGTAACTCCATGCGTTCGCCCAAATGCGCATGCAGGTCGACCTGCCAGTCGCACAGCTGTAACTGCCAGTGCAAGCGCACGCCGTCGTCAGCAGTGCTGCTGTCGAGCAATTTCCAGTCGAGCAACCGCGCCCAGCCATGCGATGGCCAAGCGTTTTCGCTCGGATGACGGCCGTACCACGGCCAGCACACCGGCACCCCGCCACGGATCGCACCGACATGCGGCCACTTCGCCGCACACCACAACCACGGCTTTTGCCCACGTGGCTGAAAGTGCAGCAACTGCGCACCCTGGCGACTGAACACCGCCTGACACAGCGGATGATCGATCACCAACACGTCGCGCATCTGATAGCGCTCCCAGGCGAACACCGGTTGTTCACGCAGGGATTTGAAGAAGCGTTGCAGCGGATGCTCATGCATTGGCCACGGTTCCGAATTCAACTGTCACGGGGATTACTGCCCCTCAAAAAAAAGCGGACAGCCTGGGCTGTCCGCAAATATGCGCACATAGAGAGGAGCTTATCGCAGACGCGTTAGAACGTAGACTGAATTTTCAGGCCAGCGACCAATGCGTTGTCCACTTCATCCACACCACCCGGGTGAGTGATGTATTGCAGGTTAGGACGTACGGTCAGCCAGTTGGTGACGTGGAAGCCGTAGTTGATCTCGTAGTTGTATTCGGTTTCACGAATCGGCGAGAACACCGGATTGTCGTAATCCGACACACCGTTGGAAACGTTCAGCAGCTCGGCGTTTTTCTTCACGTCATCGTTGACGTGGATACGTGCCGCGCCGATACCGACGTCATCCTTCGGACGCGCGTCGAACGGGCCTTTGTAGACAAACATCACCGACTGATAGTTGTCGATGAAGTTGGTGTCTTTGTCGTGGAAGGTGGCGTTGGCCGCAATGTTCAGGCCGCGAGAAGCATCACCGTTGTGGCTGGTGAGTTGCTGTTGCGCGACGAACCAGTAGCCGCTTTTGCTGCTGTGGGTCTTGTACGCGTCGCCCGTGGTAGCAGCGTCGAAACCGTTGACGTCTTCACGAACGTCGCTGGCATCAGCCGTGCTCTTGTAGTAACCGACGCGGTATTCGCCCGGCAGGCTGTTGACCTTCGGCGACCAGACCAACTCGACCGGCAACACAGTACCGGCGGTGCCGCTGCCGCTGAGTTTGAAGCCGTTGCCGTGTTCCAGCTGCGACGGGTTCTGGTTGTACGCACCGATCTGCGCGTAGAGCTCGTCGTTGATGTTGTACTTCACGCGGATCGCGGCCTGGCTGACGGGCCAGTTGTACCAGATGTTGGTCGCCCAGTTACCCACTTGGGAACCGCAGAACGCCAGGTTCTGGAAGTCGCACGGGAAGGTGTTGAAGTCTTCGCCTTCACCGAAGTAACCGGCCTTGACGTCGAGTTTGTTGTCGAAGAACTGGTGCTGAATCCACAACTGGGTCAGACGCACCATGTGGCCACGGCCGTAGACTTCTTGCGAGGAACTCAAGGTGCCGGCACGCGGATCGCCAACGCGGTCGTTGGAGATGTTGTAGCCGTTACGGTTGGTCAGCTGGATCTTCGCCTGAGTGTTATCCCAGCCCCACAGCTTTTGCAGATCGAGTGCCACGCCCAGACCGAACTGGTCAGCGTAACGCGCGGTCTTGTCGTCGTTGTAGCCACCGTGCAGGTTGCCACCGACTTCCCCAACGTAGTCGGCCTTGATGTCGATACCCTGCTCGATCAGCTTGGTACGCTCGCCACCCCAGTCACCGGTCATCCATTTCGAATCGGAACTGAAGGCATCCGCCGCCATGGCGTTACCGGCCAGCACCAAGGCCGCCGCAGCCGACACTTGGCAGATCAACCGGGCATTGACGTGTTTCTTTTTCATCCCTACATCCTCGTCTTTATTGTTATTAACTGTTTTTATCTAACGCGGTTTACATAAAGTGCGATGGATAACAGGCCATCCACCGCGTGCTCCTTTGTGGGAGCGAGCCTGCTCGCGAATGCGGTGTATCAGGCGACATCAATGTGGATGTCAGACCGCTTTCGCGAGCAGGCTCGCTCCTACATTTGTTCCTCAGCGGCCTTTGAATTGCGCCACGTTCGCAGACCGCGCATCGGTCTGTGGTTGCCCGGCAGTGCCCAGTCGCTCGCCCGTGTTGGCATCGAACAACAACACTTTCGACGGATCGAATTGCAGCGTCAGGCTCTCGCCCACCTGCGGTGCCACGTCTGGCGCCAGACGGCAGCAGACCTTGGTTTGATTCAGATTGACGAACACCAAGGTGTCCGGACCGGTCGGCTCGGTGACCTGCACTTCGGCACGAATGCTTGGCAAGCCATTGCCTTCGCCGTTCGACAGAACGATCTGTTCCGGGCGCAGGCCGAGGATCACTTCGCGATCTTCAAGGCCGGCATCCTGCATGCTCATCGGCAATTCGCAACGGGCCTGGCCGCTGTCGAGCAGCGCCAGCAGACGACCGTCCTTGCGTTGCAAACGCAGCGGAATGAAGTTCATCGGCGGCGAACCGATGAAGCTCGCGACGAACAGGTTGGCCGGATCGTTGTAGATCTCTTTCGGCGTACCGAACTGCTGAATGATGCCGTCCTTCATTACCGCAACCTTGTCGCCCAAGGTCATCGCTTCGATCTGGTCGTGGGTCACGTAGACCGTGGTGGTTTTCAGGCGCTGGTGCATCAGTTTCATTTCGGTGCGCATCTCGACGCGCAGCTTGGCGTCGAGGTTGGACAGTGGTTCGTCGAACAGATAGATCTTCGGCCGACGCGCCAGCGCACGGCCCATCGCCACGCGCTGTTGCTGACCACCGGAAAGCTGACCCGGCTTGCGATTGAGCAAGTGTTCGATCTGCAGCAGTTTGGCCACGCGCGCGACTTCTTCGTCGATCGCCGCCTGAGGCATCTTGCGAATCTTCAAGCCGAATTCGATGTTCTCGCGCACGCTCATGGTCGGGTACAGCGCATAGGACTGGAACACCATGGCGATGTCGCGATCTTTCGGGCTCATGCCGCTGACGTCTTGATCACCGATCATGATCGCGCCGCCGGTGATGGTTTCCAGACCGGCGATGCAGTTCATCAACGTCGATTTGCCGCAGCCCGACGGGCCGACGAGGATCAGGAATTCGCCTTCCTTGATCGACAGTTCGATGTTCTTCAGGGTGTCCGGCAGGCCGGCACCGTAGGTCTTGTTTACGTTGCGAAGTTCGAGCGTTGCCATGATTACCCCTTGACTGCGCCGGCCGTCAGCCCGCGCACGAAATACTTGCCTGCGACCACATAGACCAGCAGGGTCGGCAGGCCGGCGATCATCGCCGCTGCCATATCAACGTTGTATTCCTTGGCGCCGGTGCTGGTGTTGACCAGGTTGTTCAGCGCTACCGTGATCGGCTGCGAATCACCACTGGAGAACACCACACCGAACAGGAAGTCGTTCCAGATCTGGGTGAACTGCCAGATCAGGCAGACCATGATGATCGGCGTCGACATCGGCAGAATGATGCGGCGGAAAATCGTGAAGAAACCCGCGCCATCCAGGCGTGCGGCTTTCACCAGCGCATCCGGAATGCTCACGTAGTAGTTACGGAAGAACAGCGTAGTAAACGCCAGACCGTAAACCACGTGGATAAACACCAGGCCGGTGGTGGTGCTCGCCAGGCCCATTTTGCCGAGGGTGAACGAGGCCGGCAGCAGCACGGTCTGGAACGGCAGGAAGCAGCCGAACAACAACAGACCGAAGAACAACTGCGAACCGCGGAAGCGCCAGAACGACAGCACATAACCGTTCAATGCGCCGATGCCGGTAGAGATGATCACAGCCGGCACGGTGATCTTGATCGAGTTCCAGAAGTAACCGTCAACCGTGGCCCAGGCCTTGACCCAGCCGATGCCGCTGACCACGGTCGGCCAGCTCAGCAGGTTGCCGGTGCTGATGTCTTCCGGGGTCTTGAAGCTGGTCAGCAACATCACCACCAGCGGCACCAGATACAGCAGTACGGCGAGGATCAGCACCGCGTAGATCGCGATGCGACTCAGGCTGATCGCAGGTTTGGCAGCGAGACTAGTCATTGCGCTTGGTCCTCAGCTCGGAATACAGGTAAGGCACGATGATCGCGAGGATCGCACCGAGCATCAGAATTGCACTGGCCGAGCCCATGCCCATCTGGCCGCGACTGAAGGTGAAGGAATACATGAACATCGCCGGCAGGTCGGAGGAGTAACCCGGACCACCAGCGGTCATCGCCGCGACGAGGTCGAAGCTCTTGATCGCGATATGCGCCAGAATCATCACCGCACTGAAGAACACCGGACGCAGGCTGGGCAGCACCACTTTCCAGTAGATCGTCGGCATGCTCGCGCCGTCGATCTGTGCAGCGCGGATAATCGATTGATCAACGCCACGCAGGCCGGCGAGGAACATCGCCATGATGAAGCCCGAGGCTTGCCAGACAGCGGCGATCACCAGGCAATACACCACACGATCCGGGTCGATCAGCCAGTCGAGACGGAAGCCTTCCCAGCCCCAGTCACGCAACAATTTGTCCAGGCCCATGCCCGGGTTGAGCAGCCATTTCCACGCGGTACCGGTGACGATCATCGAGAGCGCCATCGGGTACAGGTAAATGGTGCGGATAAAGCCTTCGCGACGGATGCGCTGGTCGAGGAACACCGCCAGCAACACGCCGATCACCAGGGTGATGCCGATGAACATGCCGCCGAACACCGCGAGGTTTTTACTCGCGACCCACCAGCGGTCGTTGTCGAACAACCGCGCGTATTGCGCCAGGCCGGCCCACTTGTAGTTGGGCAGGAAAGTCGAGGTGGTGAACGACAGCACGAACGTCCACAGGATGTAGCCATAGAAGCCCACCAGCACGATGAACATGCTCGGCGCCAGCACCAGTTTGGGTAGCCAGCGTTGCAATGCATCGAACGGCGAGGCCTTGCTGAACACAGCAACAGAACTCATGGGGAAATCCAGTACAGGGAATAAAAACTACAGTGATATCCCTTGTGGGAGCGAGCCTGCGCTAACGACGCTTATTTGGACGACTTGATCGCTGCACCCAGTTTCTTGGCAGTGTCGGCCGGGTCGGCTTTCGGGTCGTTGATGTAGTTGGTCACGACATCAAAGAACGCGCCTTGCACGGCCAGCGTGGTCGCCATGTTGTGCGCCATGCTTGGCTGCAGCCCGCCGGACTTGGCGTCCGCCAGGAAGTCTTTGGCAGCGGTTTGCGCGCAAGAGTCGAAGCCGAGCTTGTCCATGTTGTTCAACATGTCGTTGCGCACCGGGATCGAACCTTTGTTGATGCTGAAGACTTTCTGGAAGTTTTCACCCAGCACGACTTTGGCGATGTCCTGCTGACCGGCCGCAGTGCCGGCGTCCTTCTGCTTGAACACGGCCAGCGAATCGATGTTGTAGGTGAACGCCTTGTCGGTGCCCGGGAAGGCGACGCACTCGTAGTCCTTGCCAGCGACTTTCTTGGCGGCGGTCCATTCGGACTTGGCCCAGTCACCCATGATCTGCATGCCGGCCTTGCCATTGATGACTTTGGCCGCTTCCAGGTTCCAGTCCTGACCTTTGCCATCGGCGTCCATGTAGGTCGCGACTTTCTTCAGCTCGGTCAGCGCCTTGACCATTTCCGGGCCGGTCAGCGCGGCGTTGTCCAGATCAACCAGGGCTTTCTTGTAACCATCGACACCCATGACCGAGAGCACCACGGCTTCGAACACGGTGCTGTCCTGCCAAGGCTGACCGCCGTGGGCCAGCGGAATGAAGCCCGCAGCCTTGAGCTTGTCGCCAGCGGCATAGAATTCTTCGAGGGTGGTCGGGTTCTTGGTGATCCCGGCTTTCTTGAACACTTCCGGGTTGATCCACAGCCAGTTCACGCGGTGAATGTTCACCGGTACGGCCACGTAATCACCGTCGTACTTCACGGTATCGGAGACTTTCTTGTCGAGCAGGCTGTCCCACTTTTCCGACTTGGCGACGTCTTTCAACACGTCGGTGTCGAGCAGACCGGTCGACGCCCATTCCTGAATGTCCGGGCCTTTGATCTGAGCAACGCCAGGCGGGTTGCCGGCAACGGCACGGCTTTTCAGCACGGTCATGGCAGTGGCACCGCCACCACCGGCGACAGCGCCGTCTTTCCAGGTGAAACCGTCTTTTTCGACTTGCGCCTTGAGCACATCAACGGCAGCTTTTTCACCACCGGACGTCCACCAGTGCACGACTTCGACCGAACCTTTGGATTCGGCAGCGGAAACACTGAGAGGCAGAATTGCGAGCGGGAACAGGGAGGCGACAGAAATGACAGTAGCGAGGCGAGAAATCGCATTCATCTGAGATGTACCTTTCTTGTTGTTATGCATGCAAGTCTGGTGCTTGCGCTGCACAGGAGTTTAAACAGGACGTTTCCCTTCGCAGGTAACGAAGGGACGCGCGAATGTCACCACATGGTTACACAGGACTGCTCTGGGACAAGTGCGCCAGCGCAGTCGCCATACTGGGTGACAAGGGTAGACGAGGGATCAGCACGGCTTGCCAGGCGTGATACAGATCGGGTTTGCCCGCCCAGATATCGGCACTCGGGACGTTTTGCGGGTTGAGTTCGTGGTGCCAACTGCCGTCGCAACGATCGATGAAATACGTTTCGCAGAATTCCCAGAACAGCCGGTACCAGGTTTCGTATTGCTCATCGCCGCTGCGTTTGAGCAAGGCACTGGCGGCGGCGCTGGCTTCGGCGTGCGTCCAGTGCAGGCGATGGCGGACCACGGCTTTGTTGTCCCAGTCGAGGGTGTAAACGATGCCCGGCAAACCATCGACGTTCCAGCCGTTGCGGCAATTGTTTTCGAAGAGTTTCTGCGCATCGGTCGCCAGCCAGCCGGGCGTGAGCATGCCGGCCTGCACCCGCGCCGCTTCGAGGTGCAGCAACAGCCGCGCCCACTCGAAACCGTGGCCCGGCGTAGTGCCGTAGGGGCGGAAACCATCGGCAGGATTGTCGTGGTTGTATTCGCGCAGTGGTTGCCAGTCGCGGTCAAAGTGTTCGATGACCATATAACCGTTGGCGGCAGCATGACCGTGGATCACCCGCTCGACGATGCGTTGCGCACGCACCAGCCAGCGCGGATCTTCAGTGACATCGGCCAGCGCGAGGAACGCCTCGGTCGCGTGCATGTTGCTGTTGGCGCCGCGATAGGCTTCTTCTTCGCTCCAGTCGCGGTTGAAGAATTCGCGCATGGCGCCCTCTTCTTCGCTCCAGAAATACGTGTCGATGATGTCGATGGCGTCATCCAGCAACGCTTGCGCGCCGGGACGCTGCGCGACTACCGCGGAACTGGCCGCCAGTGCGACAAAGGCATGCAGATAGGCATTCTTGCCGGTGTTGTCATCGCGGTGTTCAGCGACAGCAAACCAGCCGCCGTGCAGTGCATCACGCAACGGCCCGCGCAGGGCGGCGATGCCGTGATCGACCAGTTCGGCGAAACCCGGCAGGCCCTGAATATGGGCCATGGCGAAGCTGTGGGTCATGCGCGCGGTGTTCATGGTTTCGGCTTGCGCGTTCGCTGGCAGACGGCCGCGTTCGTCGAGGTTGCCGAAGCCTTCAGGCAGTTTTGACGCCTTGGCGAAACTCAGCAGGCGCAGGCCTTCGGCGGCGAGCCATTGCTGGTGGGCAGGGGCGTTCAGCCAACTGCTGAAGCCGGGTTGGAAGAGATCCATGGGTGGCCTTTTTTGTTGTTATGACTGCGGGGAGTCTAAACAACGGGTCGGGGTGGGCTTGTAACGAAGGGGGCGGGGTTTGTCACTGAGCGGTGACAAAGAGCTACCCTCACCCCAGCCCTCCCGAAACGTCGGACCGCCCGTAGGGAGAGGGGGCCGACCGAGGTGTAATGAGTTATCCGCCGACCTGATACATCGAGTCGATTATGGATTCGCTACCGGACTTCCAGGTCGGCGTATCTCTTCAACATCCCCCGATCAGTCCCCTCTACCTCTGGGAGAGGGCTAGGGTGAGGGAAGCTTTTGATTCAATCCACCGAACGCGGCAATTGCAAGGTCACCCGCAACCCACCCTCACGCAGATTCTGCAACGTCACTTCCCCACCATGGCTGTGGGCAATATTGCGCGCGATGCCCAACCCCAAGCCATACCCCTGCTGCTGCCCCGCCAGCCGGAAGTGCGGCTCAAACACCTGTTCCAGCCGCTGCTCCGGCACCCCCGGCCCCTCATCATCAACGTGCAAGACAAACGCGCTGTCATCGTCATCAATGTGCAGATGCGCGTTCTGCCCGTACTTCAAGGCGTTGTCGATCAGGTTGCCAATACAGCGCTTCAAAGCCAAAGGTTTACCCGGATACGCCGCCAACGCCCGACCATGCTGAGTCACGCGACCATTACCATTCGGTGCCAGATACGGCTCGACCAGACAATCAAGCACATGATTGAGGTCCACCGGTTCGATATTCTCGTGGATGTCAGTGTCTTTCACGCATTGCAGCGCGCCTTTGACCAGCAGCTCCAGTTCATCCAGATCGCGGCCGAATTTGGCTTGCAGCTTCTCGTCTTCAAGCAATTCGACGCGCAAACGCAAACGCGTGATCGGTGTACGCAGATCATGGGAGATCGCGCTGAACAACTGGCTGCGTTCGGTCAGGTAGCGGCTGATGCGTTCGCGCATGGTGTTGAACGCACGCCCCACTTCAACCACTTCGCTGCCGCCGCCCTCGGCCACCGGCTCGACGTCGGCGCCCAGCGACAGATCCCGCGCTGCCCGCGCCAGACGTTTGAGCGGCCGGCTCTGCCAGTGCACCAGCAGGCCGATGAACAGCAGCAGGAATCCGCTGGTGAGGACGATGAACCACACCTGCTGCGAGGGCAGGCCTTGCTCTTCAAGACTGGTGTACGGCTCTGGCAGCAGCGAGGCGATGTATAGCCATTCGCCCGGGGCCATCTGAATCTGTGTGACCAAAACGGGCGGATTGACCGGTTCCAGCGTTAGCGCGTAATGCGCCCACGAGCGTGGCAATTCATCGAGTTTCAGCCCCGCGTTGAAGATCCGCAGATCTTCGGGACTGACAAAGGTCACCGAAATATCCGTGTCATTGCCGAGGGTCTGGCGCAGCACTTCGTCGACCGCTTTCATCACCGCCGCTTTACGCGGCGTGACCGGCAGCACATCCATGCCCAGCGGTTTGTCGTTGAGGGTCACGACGAAGCGGGTGCCACCCATGCTGCGTAATTGATCGAGCACCAACGGTCGATAAGCCACCGGCAGCGAGCGGAAGTAACTGACGCTGGCGGTCATCGAATGAGCGAGGCTGCGGGCGCTGGTGACCAGGCCTTCGAGCTGCGTGGCGCGCAGTTGCGAGACCCAGATCACGCTCGACAACGTCTGCGCGAACAACACGGCAAGTAAGGTCAGCAGCAACATCCGCCCAAGCAGCGAACGCGGCACCGGCACCTTGGCGGCGAGTTTGCGCAGTGACTCAGTGAGCATTGCCGGCAACCACGTTGGCTGCCAGTTGATAGCCACTGCCGCGCACGGTGCGAATCAGTCGTGGCGGTTTTTCGGTGTCGCGCAGACGTTGGCGCAAACGGCTGACGGCCATGTCGACGATGCGATCGAGCGGCATCAGGTCGCGGCCACGGGTGGCGTTGCCGATGGTGTCGCGGTCGAGGATTTCCTGCGGGTGATCGAGGAACAGTTTCAGCAGGGCGAAGTCGGCACCTGAGAGAATCACTTCTTCGCCATCGGTGTGAAACAGGCGATGGCTGACCATGTCCAGGCGCCATTCATCAAAGGCCAGCACGTCGCTGCCACTGCGCTCCTGACCGAATTGCGCACGGCGCAGCAATGCCTTGATGCGCGCTTGCAGTTCGCGGGGGCTGAAGGGTTTGCCGAGGTAATCGTCGGCGCCGAGTTCCAGACCGATCACGCGGTCGGCTTCGTCGGAACTGGCGGTGAGCATGATGATCGGCACCTGCGCCTGACGCGGATGCTGACGCACCCAACGGCAGAGGCTGAAGCCGTCTTCGTCGGGCAGCATGACATCGAGGATCACCAGATCACTCGGCGCCTCGTTGAGCGCCTGACGGAAACTGGCACCGTCGGCGGTGGCCCGTACCTGAAACCCGGCGCGGGTCAGGTAGGTTTCCAGCAACTCGCGTATTTCCTGATCGTCATCGACCAACAATATCGACTTGTTGACTGAGCTCACTTCGAAGGCATCCTTGTTGTTGGAATTGGGGCGGATTATGCCTGATGAACCGATCGTTCCCACGCTCTGCGTGGGAATGCCTCTGGGGACGCTCCGCGTCCAGTGACGCGGAGCGTCACGGGCTGCATTCCCACGCAGAGCGTGGGAACGATCCTCAGCCAGCTTGTTCGAGGGCCACACCGGCGCCCACCAGGCCGGAATACGGCGCTGTCACCAGCCACACCGGGATGCCTTTGAAGTAATCGCTCATGCAGCCTTTGTCAGCAAAGCTGCGGGCAAAGCCGCTTTCGAGGAAGAAGTTGGCAAAGCGTGGAATCACCCCGCCAACGATATACACCCCGCCACGCCCACCCGTGGTCAACACGTTGTTGCCGGCCACGCGGCCGAGCCAGCAGCAGAACTGCTCGAGCACTTCCAGGGCAATCGGATCACCGGCCAGGCCAGCAGCCGTAATCGCTTCCGGTGTGTCGAGTTTCGGCTCATGCCCATCGACCGCACAGATCGCCCGGTAAACCCTAGGCAATCCACCACCGCTCAACGCGGTTTCCGCGCTGACATGGCCGATCTCGTTGTGGATGTGCTGCCATAGCTGGGTTTCACGCGGGCTGCCCAGCGGTAGATCGACGTGACCGCCCTCGCCCGGCAATGCCGCAAAACGACCTTCACCGAGATCCAGCAAAGTACCGACGCCAAGGCCAGTGCCCGGACCGATCACCACCGCCGGGCGCAACGGCTCCGGCGTGCCCTCGCAGACCACGCGAAATTCGCCCGGCTGCAAACGGGTCATGCCCAGCGCCATCGCCGAGAAGTCGTTGACCAGCAACAACTGCTCGACCTGCAAGGTTTTGCAGAACGCGGTGCGGCTCAGGCGCCAGTGGTTGTTGGTGAACTTGAATTCATCACCGCTGACCGGGCCGGCCACCGACAGGCACACCGAACCGATCGAACCCGGCGCCAGACCGAGCCCACTCAGGTACAGGCTGATCGCCTCTTCCGGGCTGGCATGGTCGGCAGTGGCCAAGACCTGAACCGATTCCAGTTGCTGGTTTTTCCACAACGCAAACCGCGCGTTGGTGCCTCCGATGTCACCGACCAAAGCCAGTTTCAATTAAGCGTCTCCAGGGCAGAAGTGAAGGCGCTGGCGCCCTGCTCCGCCGAGCTGAAGGCCAAACGCATAAAGCCAAACAGTTCGCGACCGCTGCCGATGTTGTTGCCCAACAGGCCTTTGGCGGGTTCGCGCGTTGCAAATTCGGCGGCGTCGACCTTGAGTTCCAAGGTGCCTTTGACGCCATCGACGCGGATGATATCGCCCTCTTGCACGCGCGCCAAAGCGCCACCGACATAAGCTTCGGGGCTGACGTGAATCGCTGCCGGGATTTTCCCCGAAGCACCGGACATACGCCCGTCAGTCACCAGCGCGACTTTGAAGCCGCGATCCTGCAGCACGCCGAGGAACGGCGTCATCTTGTGCAACTCGGGCATGCCGTTGGAGCGCGGGCCCTGGAAGCGCATGACCGCGACGAAATCTTTTTCCAGCAGACCGGCCTTGAACGCATCGGCCAAATCTTGTTGATCCTGGAACACCATCGCTGGTGCTTCGACGATCTGGTTTTCCAGGGCGACGGCGGACACCTTCATCACACCGCGACCGAGGTTGCCTTCCATCACACGCAAACCACCCTCCGCCGAGAAGGCACGGGCGACCGGGCGCAGGATGTTTTCGTCGAGGCTGTCGACCGGGCCTTCACGCCAGACCAACTCGCCGTTATCAAGGAACGGTTCCTTGGTGTATTTGCTCAAGCCATGGCCGAGCACGGTGTTGACGTCTTCGTGCAGCAGGCCGGCGCCGAGCAGTTCGCGGATCAGGAACGACATGCCGCCCGCTGCCTGGAAGTGGTTGATGTCGGCTTTGCCGTTCGGGTAGACGTGGCTCAGGGTCGGCACGACTTCGGAGAGGTCGGCCATGTCCTGCCAGGTCAGTTGAATGCCCGCCGCCATGGCGATGGCCGGCATGTGCAGGGTGTGGTTGGTCGAGCCGCCGGTGGCGTGCAGCGCGACGATCGAGTTGACCAGCGATTTCTCGTCGACGATTTCGCCGATCGGCATGAAGTTGCCGTTCTGCTTGGTCAGGCGCGTCACTTGGTGCGCGGCTTCGCGGGTCAGCGCATCACGCAGCGGCGTGTTCGGATTGACGAAAGAGGCGCCCGGCAAGTGCAGGCCCATGACTTCCATCAGCAGCTGGTTGGTGTTGGCGGTGCCGTAGAAGGTGCAGGTGCCCGGGCTGTGGTAGGACTTCATCTCCGATTCCAGCAGCTCTTCGCGCGTGGCTTTGCCTTCGGCGTACTTCTGGCGCACGTCGGCTTTTTCCTTGTTGGAAATCCCCGAGACCATCGGCCCGCCCGGAACGAAAATCGTCGGCAGGTGGCCGAAACGCAGCGAACCCATCATCAGACCCGGGACGATTTTGTCGCAGATGCCGAGCATCAGTGCGCCGTCGAACATGTTGTGAGAGAGCGCCACAGCGGTCGACATGGCAATGACTTCGCGGCTCGGCAGGCTCAGTTCCATGCCCGGTTCACCCTGGGTGACGCCGTCGCACATCGCTGGAGTGCCGCCGGCAAACTGGCCGACCGAGCCGATTTCGCGCAGGGCATTCTTGATTTGTTCCGGGAAGACTTCGTACGGCTGGTGCGCCGAGAGCATGTCGTTATACGAAGAAACAATGGCGATGTTCGCCGAGTTCATCATCCGCAGGCTGTGCTTGTCTTCGCTGCCGCACCCGGCCACGCCATGGGCGAAGTTGGCGCATTGCAGCTTGCCGCGCATCGGCCCGTCAGTGGCGGCGCCGCGAATCAGTGCAAGGTAAGCCTGACGCGTGGCGCGGCTGCGGGCGATAAGCCGTTCGGTGACCTCAAGGACGCGGGGATGCATGTGTAGAACTCCAGGCTAACGGATGTGGCGACCTGATTGTCTATGCTGATCAAACGCCGTTGTTGTTGGAATGACAGACGGCTTTTTTGACCATTCGGACCAGTTGATTCAGGTCACTCGTTGTAGATAAAACAAAATATTGCCATTAAAAAGGCTTGTTTTCTATTTTTATGCGAATAATCTTGTAATTCCAACAACAAAACGACGGCGGCGCTGTTCCATGACTCTTCGAATCGCAATCAATGGTTTTGGCCGTATCGGCCGTAATGTCCTGCGCGCACTGTATACCCAAGGCTATCGACAGGATTTGCAGATCGTCGCCATCAACGATCTGGGCGACAGCTCGATCAATGCCCATCTGCTCAAATACGACACCGTTCACGGCACGTTCGACGCTCAGGTCGAGCATGACAATGAAAGTCTGACCGTTAACGGCGACCGCATCGCGGTCAGCGCCATTCGCAACCCGGCCGAGCTGCCATGGGCGGCGGAAAAGATTGATGTGGTGTTCGAATGCACCGGTCTCTTTACCGACCGCGCCAAAGCCGCCGCGCATATTACTGCCGGCGCCCGCAAAGTGATCATCTCTGCCCCGGCAAAAGGCGCCGACGCCACTGTCGTTTATGGTGTGAACCACGACATTCTGCGCCAGTCGCACCAGATCATCTCCAACGCTTCGTGCACCACCAACTGCCTGGC
Source organism: Pseudomonas sp. AIG (assembly GCF_977020205.1). NCBI lineage: Bacteria > Pseudomonadati > Pseudomonadota > Gammaproteobacteria > Pseudomonadales > Pseudomonadaceae > Pseudomonas > Pseudomonas sp. AIG. The sequence goes on from NZ_CDROCK010000047.1 coordinate 38,523, forward strand.
GCCGGTGGCGCAAGTGCTGCACCGTGAGCTGGGGATCGAAAGCGGCCTGATGACCACCATTCATGCCTACACCAACGATCAAAATCTGACCGACGTCTATCACACCGACCCGTACCGCGCGCGTTCGGCCACGCAGAACATGATCCCGAGCAAGACCGGCGCCGCTGAAGCGGTAGGCCTGGTGCTGCCGGAACTGGCCGGCAAACTGACTGGCATGGCCGTGCGGGTGCCGGTGATCAATGTGTCGCTGGTGGATTTGACCGTGCAGCTGAAAAAAGAAGCCAGCGCCGAGGAAGTCAACGCGCTGCTCAAGGCTGCAAGCCAGCATTCGAAGATTTTGGGATACAACACGTTGCCGCTGGTTTCCAGCGACTTCAACCACAACCCGCTGTCGTCGATCTTCGACGCCAACCACACCAAATCCAGCGGCAAACTGCTGAAAGTGCTGGCCTGGTATGACAACGAGTGGGGCTTCTCCAACCGCATGCTGGATAACTGCCTGGCGTTGTGCAACGCCGAGTAACCTCAAGTAATCCCCTATCCCTGTGGGAGCGAGCTTGCTCGCGAAAGCGGTATGTCAGTCACTATTTGAATAGCCTGACACTACGCCTTCGCGAGCAAGCTCGCTCCCACAGGTTTCGATTTCAATTTGAAATCAACACTTGACCATTCGACTAGATGATAAGCATTATCATTCGCTTGAAATCGATCAGGTCCTCCCGTGAGTCAATCGCGCTTCAACCACGTCTTCCTCACCCAGCGCACCTCGCTGCTGCGTACGCTGGAACGGATGGTCAACAATCACAGCACCGCTGAAGACCTGTTGCAGGAGACCTACCTGCGCGTGACGCGGGCGTTGAGCGAGCGGGCCATCGATCACCTCGAACCCTTTGTCTTCCAGACCGCGCGCAATCTGGCGCTGGATCATTTGCGCGCGCGCAAGATCCACTCGCGAACCATGGTCGATGATGTGCCGCAAGATATCGTGCACAGCGTCGCCGCCCCCGCCAGCAGCGCCGAAGATGCCGCACACGCCGAACAGATGCTGGAGCGCCTGAACGTGAGCCTCAGTCAACTCAGCCCGCGTCAGCAGCAGATTTTCATCCTCAGCCGTTTGCACGGGAACAGTTATCAGGAAATCGCTGATGAACTGAACGTCTCCCTCAGCACCGTACAAAAAGAATTGAAGCTGATCATGAGCATTTGCATCGGCGTCGCTGAACGTCTGAATGGCGACTGAGATCGTAGGCCTTTTCTGTAAGTGCCAGGATCGCCTGCACGGATCATCGCGCTTTGTTACCCTTGCCCGACTTTTACGCTTCACTTGAAAAAACAGCCGTGCGCAGACACTGCCGAGGAAACACCGTGACGGACACCCACCGCTCGCCTTCGCCGGATTCGGTGCAGGACGCTGCAAACGCAATGGACCAGGCTTTGGACTGGCTCATCGTGCTCGGCAGCCCGGACGAGGAGCAGACCCGGCAGTTTCATGCCTGGCTCGCGGCCGATCCGCTGAATGCCGAAGCGTTCGCCAAGGCCCAGGCGATCTGGGACGGCCCGCAAGTCGCCCAGTGCGCGCAAAGCCTGGCGGCCAAACCTGCGAAAGTCACCTTCTTAAAGCGTCTGCGTCCGCACTGGAAACCACTGGCCACTGCCGCCGTGCTGATCCTCGGTTTGTTCAGTTTCAGCAATTTGCCGATGCGCCTTCAGGCAGATCACCTCACGGTGGTTGGCGAGCGCCAGCGTCTGCAACTGGAGGACGGCTCGAAAGTCCTGCTCAATACCAATTCTGCATTCTCCAGCACCATCAACGATCAGCAGCGCGTTGCCCGGCTGTTTCAGGGCGAGGCGTTTTTCGAAATTGCCAGCGGCCGCAGTCAACCGCTGGAAATCGATGCCGGCCCAGTCACGGCCAGCGTGCGCGATACCGCGTTCGCCGTGCGTTATCTCGATGGCGTCGCGCAGGTCAATGTGCAGCGCGGCGACGTTGATCTGCGTGCCACCCATAACGATGCCCGCGTGCGCCTGACTGCCGGCGAAAGTATTCGCATCGGCCCCAACGGCTTCGACCGCCCGGCCAAACTCGACGCCAACACGGATCTGGCCTGGATCCAGGGCCGACTGGTGTTCGAGAACTGCCCGTTGAATCAGGTGCTGGCCGAATTGCGCCGCTACTATCCAGGCTGGATCATCAACACCAACGAGCAGTTGGCCGACGTTGCCGTGACCGGCAATTACCGTCTCGACCAGCCGCTCGACGTGGTTCGTTCCCTCGCTCAGATCACCTCGGCGCAACTGAAAGAATTCCCCGCGCTGGTGATTTTGAACTAAATGAGAATTATTTTTACTCGATAGCCAACGTCGGTACGTCTCGTTATAGCCAATGCAATTGATTCGCAACACGCGAGTCAATCAGCACCTATAAAGATTCGTGCGACACGGAGCGCTATCGATGTCCTCACGCCTTACCCGCCAGACTTCCTCCCCTTCCCGCGTATTGTCACTGCTGACCGCAGCGATCCTGATGGCCGGCACTGCGCCACTGATGGCTGCCACTGAGCAACCGACGCGCAACATGGGCGATTACTCGTTCGCCATCGGCCAGCAGCCGCTGGTGTCGGCACTCAACGCCTTCACCGCCGTGACCGGTTGGCAGGTCGGTTTGCCTGCAGAGTTGGGTCAGGGCGTGTCGTCACCGGGCGTGCGTGGCTCGCTGCCACCGGAAAAAGCCCTGGAGCGCCTGTTGGTGGGGACCAACCTGAGCTTCCGCAAAATCAGCAACAACAACGTGGTGCTGGAAAAGCGCAACGCCAGCGGCACGCTCAATCTGGATCAGGTGACCATCAGCGCCACCCGCCAGGAGCAGTCGGTCACTAGCGTGCCGGCCACCGTTACCGTACAGACCCGTCAGGATCTGGACCGCAACAACGTCAACACCATCAAGGATCTGGTGCGTTATGAGCCGGGCGTGTCCGTCGGCGGCGCCGGCACCCGTGGCGGCATCAGCGGCTACAACATCCGTGGTATCGACGGCGACCGCATCCTGACTCAGGTTGACGGCGTCGAAGTGCCGGACGGTTTCTTCAACGGCCCGTATGCCAAGACCCAACGCAACTACGTTGACCCGGAAATCGTCAAACGCGTGGAAATCCTCCGTGGCCCGGCCTCGGTGCTGTACGGCAGCAACGCCATCGGCGGCGCCGTCAGCTATTACACCCTCGATGCCGACGACATCATCAAGCCGGGCAAAGACGTCGGTGCGCGCCTGAAAACCGGTTACAGCTCCGCCGATGACAGCTGGCTGAAGTCCGCTACCGTCGCCGGTCGCGCCGAGCAGTTCGACGGTTTGCTGCACTACAGCCAACGCGACGGCCACGAGACCGATTCCTACGGCAGCAACAATGGCACTGGCCTTGAACGCACCGCCGCCAACCCGGAAGACGTCAACGCCTACAACGTGCTGGCCAAGATCGGCTGGAACTACAACGACGATTCGCGTCTGGGCCTGACCTACGAAAAGTACAAGGATAATCGCGACACCGATCAGAAAAGTGCTTACGGCGGCCCGTACTTCAACGGCGCCCCGACCATCCCCGACAGCGTACTGCCCGGCGGCATGTATCAGTGGCGCACCGGCAACGACACCATCACCCGTGAACGTATCGGCATCGAACACTCGTTCGCCCTCGACAGCCTGCTGGTCGACAACGTGAAGTGGAGCCTCAACCACCAGATCGCCAAGACTGACCAGAGCACCAGCGAGTTCTACTACCCGATCACCCGTAAAGTGCTGCGTACTCGCGACACCATTTACGAAGAGAAACAGTGGGTCTTCGATGCGCAACTGGACAAGGCGTTCGCCATCGGCGCCACCGATCACGTGCTGACTTACGGCACCACCATCAAGCAGCAGAAAGTCACCGGTTCGCGCAGCGGCGATGGCACTTGCCTGGCCGTCGGTCGTGGCTGCACCGCCATTGATGCGACCAGCACCGCTGACGTGTTGGCCAAAGCCACCGACTTCCCGGACCCGACCATCAACACCTACAGCGTGTTCGCTCAGGACCAGATCAGCTGGAACAACTGGACCTTCCTGCCGGGCCTGCGCTACGACTACACCCAGCTCAAGCCACACATCACCCAGGAATTCCTCAACACCGTGGCGGCTGACGGCCAAGGCACGGTCAGCGACGAGAACAAGACCTGGCACAAAGTCTCGCCGAAATTCGGCCTGACCTACGCCCTGACCGAGAACTACACCTGGTACGGTCAGTACGCCGAAGGCTTCCGCACCCCGACCGCGAAAGCCCTGTACGGCCGCTTCGAAAACACCACCACCGGCTACAGCGTGGCGCCGAACCCGGACCTCGAACCGGAGAAGAGCAAAAGCTATGAAACCGGTCTGCGCGGCAACTTCGAACACGGTTCGTTCGACGTGGCAGTGTTCTATAACAAGTATCGCGACTTCATCAACGAAGATGCTGTGACCCCGGGCCGCAACGAGCTGACCTTCCAGTCGGCCAACATCAAGCACGCCACCATCAAGGGCGCGGAAGTCAAAGGTCGCCTGAATCTGGATGCGTTCGGCGCGCCGCAAGGCCTCTACACCCAAGGCTCGATCGCCTACGCCTACGGTCGCAACAACGACAACGGCGAGCCGATCAACAGCGTCAACCCGCTGACCGGCGTGTTCGGTCTGGGTTACGACCAGGACAGCTACGGTGGCCTGCTGAGCTGGACCGTGGTGAAGAAAAAGGATCGCGTCGACGACAGCAACTTCAAGTCGCCGGATGGCGTCAGCAGCCAATTCAAAACCCCAGGCTTCGGCATTCTTGATCTGGCCGGTTATTACAAAGTCACCGACGACGTCACCGTCAGCGGCGGCATCTACAACCTGACCGACAAGAAATACTGGCTGTGGGATGACGTGCGCGGTTACGACAGCGTCGGCGAAGCCTCAGTGACACAGCCGGCCAACCTCGATCGCCTGACCCAACCGGGCCGCAACTTCGCGATCAATCTGATCTGGGACATCTGATCCGGCCGACCTCACTGCGCGTGTTCAGGCACCGCGCCGTGAGGTTTTTTTACGCTTGCACGTCGCCTTGTTCGTCTCGTTATCAAGCGCCTCTTTTATCAAGGACATGTCATGACCACTTCGGAAAAAGCCCTGCGTTCACAACGCCTGAACCAGATCACCCATGAGCCGCACAGCAAGCTCGACGCGTTGGTGAAGGCACACGCGCCGTTCGAGACCCGCGCCAATTTCGCCCGTTTCGTCGTCGCGCAGTACCTGTTCCAGTCGGAACTGGTCGAGCTGTACAACGATGCCGAACTGACCGCCATCGTCCCGGACCTGCCGGTCCGTTGCCGTGCCGAAGCGGCCAAGGCTGACCTCGCGGATCTCGACACGGAAGTGCCGGCGCCGGTCGCAGGCGCGGTGAAAAACCCGAGCAAGGCCCGTGCGCTGGGCTGGATCTTTGTTTCCGAAGGCTCGAAGCTCGGCGCGGCGTTCCTGATCAAACGCGCGGTGGCGCTGGAGCTGAGCGAAACCTTTGGTGCCCGTCACCTGGGCGAGCCTGAAGGTGGTCGTGCCGAAGGCTGGAAGAGCTTCGTGCGTACTCTTGATTCGCTGCAGTTCACTGCCGAGGAAGAAGCCGACGTCGAGCAAGGCGCGATCGACGCGTTCAACCGCTTCACCGTGCTGCTGGAACAGGCTTACGCCACAGAAGCCGAACCGGCCTGATTCCCGACACACCACAAAACCCTGTGGGAGCGAGCTTGCTCGCGAAGACGGCGGCACATTCAACACAGATGTGACCGACATACCGCTTTCGCGAGCAAGCTCGCTCCCACATGGGAACAACGCAAGTCTGTAGAATCCCCATCTCGCCTCACAGCAATCCCGAGCCCATGCCGCAACCCGCCTCCTCCAAACTCGCCCGTGTGCTGTTCGGCCTGCTGGCCTACGTCAGCCTCGGCATTGGCCTGATCGCCATCGTCGTGCCCGGTCTGCCGACCACCGAGTTCATCCTCCTCGCCGCCTGGGCCGCGACCCGCAGTTCGCCGCGCCTGAGTGCCTGGCTGGAAAACCATCGGCTGTTCGGGCCGATCCTCAGCAACTGGCGTAACGGCAAGATCATCGCGCGCAAGGCCAAAGTCAGCGCTACGGTGAGCATGTTGCTTTGCGCAACCCTGATGCTGGTGATGCTCGATCATGGCTGGCCGGTCTATCTGGCGATTGCCGGGATGAGCCTGGGCAATCTGTGGATCTGGTCGCGTCCGGAATCCATCCGGGTCTGCACTGACCCGTCATCGCACTGAAACATCCCTGTAATTAATCGCTTTTTCAGCACTTTCCCCTGCGCAAACGTTTAGCGCTGACCGTCCGTCGGCACGCGCCTCATGACCTCTGCTTTCACGCCGATGAGCATTGAATGGCGCTGAATGGACTTGGCGAACCGGGTAGTTCCTGCCCGAATGCCACCCGTTTATTCATTCGCGAGATCGCCCCATGTTCGACGCTCTGTCCATTCGCCTGAAAATCGTTCTGCTCTCCGGTCTGTGCCTGCTCGGTGTGGTTGCGCTGATCGTTGGCATGAACATCTACCAGACCAATCAGAACGACGAACTGGTCAGTGACTCCAGCAACAAGCTGCTCACCGCCAGCGTCGAGAATCTGCTGCAAGCCAAAGCCGCCGAGCAAGCCGTGCGGGTGCAGAAAACCTTTGGCGAAAGCCTGACGGTGATCACTGCCGTAGCGGATCAGATCAAGGACATGCGCGTCATGGCCGCCAAGCGTTCGCTAGACGCCGGCGCCTTGCGCGAAGAGTTGAACCTGAGCCTGAAAACCGCCTTCGAGCGCAACGACAAAGTGCTCGGCATTTGGCTCGCTTTCGAACCGAACGCTCTCGACGGCAAGGACAGCGAGTTCGTCAACGACGCCGCTCGCCAGTCCAACGAAGCCGGACGTTTTGCCACCTATTGGAGCCGCGCCGCCGGCGCCTCGCTGAACACCATCATGGTCGAAGAAGACCTGACCAAAACCACCCTCAGCGTCAGCGGCACACCGTACAACAGCTGGTACACCTGCCCTCGTGATGCCAAACACACCTGCCTGCTCGATCCGTATGCCGACACTGTCGGCGGCAAGGAAATGCTCATGACGACCATTTCCGTACCGCTGATTGTCGACGGCAAAGCCATCGGCGTGGTCGGTGTCGACATCGCCCTCGACGCCCTGCAAGCGGCGGCCGTGGACTCCCAGCGCAACCTGTTCAACAACGCCGGGCACATGCTGATTGTCTCTGGCAGCGGCGTGCTCGGTGCCGACAGTTCCGACTCGACCAAGGTCGGCAAGAAAATCAGCGACACCCTCGGCGCCGATGGCAAGGACGTGCTGCAACTGCTGACCTCCGGCACACCGAAGATTCTTGAACAGGGCGACCTGATTCGTGCCGTTTACCCGGTCGACCCGATCGGCAACTCGCGCGCCTGGGGCGTGGTCATCGACCTGCCGAAAAAAGTCCTGCTGGCTGATTCGGTCAAGCTGCAAGCGGTACTCGACGATGCTCAGGAAACCGGCGTGCTCACCGCGCTGCTGGTTGCCGTGGTCGCCGGTCTGGTTGGCCTGTTGCTGATCTGGCTGACCGCGTCCGGCGTCACCCGGCCGATCAACAGCGTCGCCGAGATGCTGAAGAACATCGCCAGCGGCGAAGGTGATCTGACCCAACGCCTGAACTACAGCAAGCAGGATGAACTGGGCGAACTGGTGAACTGGTTCAACCGCTTCCTCGACAAGCTGCAACCGACCATCGCGCAGATCAAACAGAGCATCACCGAAGCGCGCGGCACCGCCGACCAGTCTTCGGAAATCGCCCGCCAGACCAGCGAAGGCATGCAGGTGCAGTTCCGCGAGATCGACCAGGTCGCCACCGCCTCCAACGAAATGAGCGCCACCGCCCACGACGTCGCCAACAGCGCATCGAACGCGGCCAATGCCGCGAAAGGGGCCGATCAGTCGGCCAGGGACGGGATGTCGATCATCGAGCGCAGCACCCGCGACATCAATCAACTGGCCGAGGAAGTCAGTAAAGCAGTGACCGAGGTTGAAGCGCTGGCAGTCAACAGCGAGCAGATCGGGTCGGTGCTGGAAGTGATCCGCAGCATCGCCGAACAAACCAACCTGCTGGCGCTCAACGCGGCGATTGAAGCGGCCCGTGCCGGTGAGAGCGGCCGTGGTTTTGCCGTGGTCGCCGACGAAGTGCGCAACCTCGCCAAGCGCACGCAGGATTCGGTGGAAGAGATTCGCGTGGTCATCGAGCGGATTCAGACTGGCACCCGTGGCGTGGTCGCGACCATGCATTCGAGCCAGACTCAGGCGCATAACAACGCCGGACAGATTCGTCAGGCGGTGGATGCGCTGGGCAAGATCAGCGATGCGGTGACGGTGATCAGCGACATGAACCTGCAAATTGCCAGTGCGGCTGAGCAGCAAAGTGCGGTGGCTGAAGAAGTGAATCGCAACGTTTCGGCGATTCGTACCGTGACTGAAACGCTGACCGAGCAGGCCACTGAGTCGGCGGCGATCAGCAGCCAGCTCAATGCCCTGGCCAGTCAGCAGATGAAATTGATGGATCAGTTCCGCGTCTGACGCGAAGAGATCGTTCCCACGCTCTGCGTGGGAATGCAGCCCGGGACGCTCCGCGTCCCAATCGGAAGCTGGAACGCGGTGCGTCCCTTGATGCATTCCCACGCGGAGCGTGGGAACGATCCTGCTCGTGCTTTTTGCACTATCATCGCCCTCTCGCTCCGGAGGGCCTTCGATGACTGATTTACTCACGTCCATTCAAGCCGCACTCGGCTTGCCTCGCACGCCGATTGCGTTTACCGACCGTGGTGCCCTGCCCTCGGCGTTCGCCGTCACTGACCTTGCCTGCGCCAGCATGGCCGCAGCCGGTCAGGCTGTCAGCCAATTGATCGAGCAACAGACCGGTCACTTGCCCGCTGTAGAAGTCGACCGACGCCTGGCCTCGCTCTGGCTTTCGACCTCGCTGCGCCCGATGGGCTGGCAAGTACCACCGCTGTGGGACCCGATCGCCGGCGACTACGCAACCCGCGATGGCTGGATCCGCCTGCACACCAACGCCCCGCATCATCGCGCCGCCGCTGAAAGCGTGCTCGGTGCCTGCGCCGACCGCGCGGCGATGGCGGCGAAAGTCGCGCAATGGGCGAGCACGGATCTGGAGCAAGCGGTGGTTGACGCCAACGGTTGTGCCGCCGAGATGCGCAGTTGGGCGCAGTGGCAAAAGCATCCGCAGGGGTTGGCGGTGAATGCCGAACCGCTGGTGCATTTCATCGATTCGCCGGATGAACACGCGCAAGCGTGGCAAGGCTCGGTGGCGCAGCCGTTGGCCGGGATCAAGGTACTGGATCTGACGCGCGTGCTCGCTGGCCCCACTGCCAGTCGTTTTCTCTCTGGCCTTGGCGCCGATGTATTGCGCATCGATTCACCGAACTGGAACGAGCCCGGTGTCGTCCCGGAAATGACCCTCGGCAAACGTTGCGCGCGGTTGAACCTGCATGATCCGGCCGATCGCGCGGTGTTTGAAGGTTTGCTGAAAGAGGTCGACATTCTGCTGCACGGGTACCGCGCCGACGCACTGGAACATCTCGGTTTCGGCGCGGAACGTTGCCGGCAAATGGCACCGGGCCTGATCGATGTCGGCCTCAACGCCTACGGCTGGAGCGGCCCGTGGCAGAACCGCCGCGGCTTCGACAGTCTGGTGCAGATGAGCAGCGGTATCGCCGAGGCCGGGCAGCGCTGGCAGCAGGCCGATAAACCGACACCGTTACCGGTGCAGGCGCTGGATCATGCGACCGGGTATTTGATGGCGGCGAGTGCTATTCGACTTTTGACCGAGCGCTTAAAGGCGGGTCGGGGTGGCTCGGCGCGATTGTCGCTGGCGCGGACGGCGAAGTTGTTGATTGAATCTGGGCCGGGTAGGAGTGAGGTATTGCGGGCGGAAGATGAGCGGGATCAGGGTTCATTTCTGGAACAGACCCCGTGGGGGCCGGCGCATCGCTTGCAGGTGCCAGTGAAGATCAGCGGTACACCGATTCAATGGGCGTTGCCGGCTACAGAACTGGGTTCGCACCGACCACAGTGGTGAATCTGAAACCGCTATCGCGAGCAGGCTCACTCCTACAGTTGACCGCGTTTCTACTGATGGAACGCGGTCAACTGTAGGAGTGAGACTGCTCGCGATGAGGCCTGAATTGACCAAGCGACATTCGGATCATTCCGAGCGGCTCAAAGATGTCCACAAAAGCTGCGCCGCATACCCTCGATAAGGCCGCCAGGCCTCGGCCCGTAAAGACAATTCCCGCGCTGCCGGCCGCTCGCCTTCCAGCACCTCCAACGCGCGCAACAACCCGACATCGCCATGGGGAAACCCATCCAGATCGCGCAACTGCCGCAGCGCAATGTACTGCGCCGTCCACTCACCTATCCCGTGCAACGCCAGTAGCCGTGCCACGCCGCCCTGGCGATTCGGCTCAAACAATGACGGTTCTTCCAACAACGCCTGCCCCACCCCCGACAGCGTCCGCCCGCGACTCTTCGGCATGCCCAGCGCCGCCAGATCTGCCGCCGCCAATACGTGCGCCTCGGGAAACACATGCGTCAATCCGGGCACTGTGGAATCCAGCGGCGCGCCATATTGCGCCACCAGTTTCCCCGCCAGACGAATCGCCGCGACCACCGTAATCTGCTGCCCAAGCACCGCGCGAAACGCCAATTCCAACCCGTCCCACGCTCCGGGAATGCGCAACCCCGGACGCTCGGCGATCAACCGCGCCAGCAGCGGATCATTCACCAAATGCCCGTGCATCCGCGCCAGATCCGCATCCAGATCAAACATCCGCCGCAACCTGACAACGATCTCGGGCACCGCTGCCGGATCAGCAAAGTCCAGCTCGACCTCCAGCGCATCCGCCGCCCCAAGCCAGACCGAAACCGTGCCGTGAACACCGTTCAACCCGATGCTGCGCGAGTACACCCCCTCAACCACGACCTCCATCCCGACCACCGCCCGCGCCGCAAGAAACCCCAACATCGCGTTCCAGTCATAGGGCGGCTGATAAGCCAGCGACAACCTCACAACGACAGTACACCGCTGTACAACCCATACGCCGCCAGCCCCGCGCCGATCACCACGCAGGTGAAAATGCCTTTCTCGACATGGGTAAACAACGGCTCGCCCTGTTCATGCTTGGCCTTGGCAAACAGGATCACCCCCGGCGCATACAGCAACGCCGACAGCAGCAAATACTTCACCCCACCGGCGTACAACAGCCACACCGCATAACCGAGGGCGATGCCGCCGATCAGCAGGTCCTTGGTGCGTTCGGCCGAGGCGTGTTCGTAGGTTTCGCCGCGCCCACTGAGCAGCACCGCGTACGCCGCCGACCACAGGTACGGCACCAAAATCATCGACGAGGCCAGATAAATCAGGCTGGTGTAGGTGCCGGCCGAAAACAGCGTGATCAACAGGAAAATCTGGATCATCGCGTTGGTCAGCCACAACGCGTTGACCGGCACATGGTTGTTGTTTTCCTTTTTCAGGAACGCCGGCATGGTCTTGTCCTTGGCCGTGGCGAAGAGGATTTCCGCACACAGCAATGCCCAGGACAGCAACGCACCGAGCAGTGAAATCGCCAGGCCAATGCTGATCAACAGTGCGCCCCACGGCCCGACGATGTGCTCGAGCACCGCCGCCAGCGACGGGTTCTGCAAATTCGCCAGTTCCGGCTGGCTCATGATCCCCAGCGACAACACGTTGACCAGCACCAGCAGCGCCAGCACGCCGACAAAACCGATCACCGTGGCGCGACCGACATCGCTGCGTTTCTCCGCCCGCGCCGAGTACACGCTGGCGCCTTCGATGCCGATGAACACGAACACGGTGACCAGCATCATGTTGCGCACCTGATCCATCACCCCGCCGAAATTCGGGTTGCTGGTGCCCCAGATATCGCGAGTGAAAATGTCAGCCTTGAATGCGACCGCCGCGATGACGATGAACATGATCAGCGGCACGACTTTGGCCACCGTGGTCAGCTGATTGATCAGCGCCGCCTCCTTGATCCCGCGCATCACCAGAAAATGCACGGCCCACAGCAGCACCGAGGCGCAGCCGATAGCAATCGGTGTGTTGCCCTGACCAAACACAGGAAAGAAGTAGCCGAGCGTGCTGAACAGCAGGACGAAATAACCGACGTTGCCCAGCCAGGCACTGATCCAGTAACCCCAGGCGGACGAGAAGCCCATGTAGTCGCCAAACCCGGCCTTGGCGTAGGCGTACACGCCGGAATCCAGTTCCGGCTTGCGGTTGGCCAGCGTCTGAAACACGAACGCCAGGGTCAGCATGCCAATCGCGGTAATCCCCCAGCCGATCAGAATCGCCCCGGCATCGGCGCGTGCTGCCATGTTCTGCGGCAGCGAGAAAATCCCCCCGCCAATCATTGAACCCACCACCAGGGCGATCAACGCGCCTAATCGCAGCTTTTGCGTCGGTTGCGACATTTCAGTTTCCCTTTGAAGTGTGGTGAGAGTTTATTTTTCACAACTATTAACTAAACGGATAAAGGTAGATGACGTTTATCAGGTAACGCCAATTAACGCCCATTTTTATATAGCCGATGACGCTAACGCCCTAGCACGCTAAGTCGGTTTTGTGCGCTGATCCCGATAATTCAATTCTGTACTGAAAACAGAGGCGGAAAATTTGCCAAAAGCTGAAAAAGAACTAGCGTGATAATTCGAAAGTAATAATAGCCATTCCCAAAGATGTAGCCACAACGCCTCTAGGACGGGCCTTGCGGGCAGGAGCTTTATGCCTTCAGCCGAAGCCTAAGTCATTCATTAACAATGGAATGTGACCATGCACTGATCTAAGTCAGCTGTTTGAACAGACAACAGAACTACGCTGTGATCTCTTCTCTCCTGCAATGGAGTCATGCAAATGTCTGAAGCTCCTGGAAAACTACGACTAGGTGCACTGGTTGCATTGGTAGTCGGTTCAATGATCGGTGGCGGGATATTCTCCTTGCCGCAAAACATGGCCGCCAGCGCCGACGTCGGTGCGGTACTGATCGGTTGGGCCATCACCGCTGTCGGCATGCTCACCCTCGCTTTTGTCTTCCAGACCCTCGCCAATCGCAAGCCTGACCTGGACGGCGGCGTCTACGCCTACGCCAAGGCCGGATTTGGCGATTACATGGGTTTCTCGTCCGCTTGGGGTTACTGGATCAGTGCCTGGCTGGGCAACGTCGGTTACTTCGTTCTGCTGTTCAGCACCCTCGGCTATTTCTTTCCGGTTTTCGGTGAGGGCAACACCGTTGCTGCGGTGATTGGCGCCTCGGTGCTGTTGTGGGCGGTGCACTTTCTGGTGCTGCGCGGGATCAAGGAAGCGGCGTTCATCAACCTGGTGACCACGGTCGCCAAGGTCGTACCGCTGCTGCTGTTCGTGTTGATCGCGGTGTTCGCCTTCAAACTGGACATCTTCACCGCCGACATCTGGGGCATCAAAAACCCGGATCTGGGCAGCGTGATGAACCAGGTGCGCAAGATGATGCTGGTCACCGTGTGGGTGTTCATCGGCATCGAGGGCGCGAGCATCTTCTCCGCCCGTGCGGAAAAACGCTCGGACGTCGGTAAAGCCACCGTGATCGGTTTCATCACCGTGCTGCTGTTTCTGGTGCTGGTGAACGTGCTGTCGCTGGGCATCATGACCCAACCGGAACTGGCGAAACTGCAGAACCCGTCGATGGCCGCCGTGCTTGAGCACGTAGTCGGTCACTGGGGCGCGGTGCTGATCAGCGTCGGTCTGATCATTTCGCTGTTGGGTGCGCTGCTGTCGTGGGTGCTGCTGTGTGCGGAGATCATGTTCGCCGCCGCCAAAGACCACACCATGCCCGAGTTCCTGCGCAAGGAAAACGCCAACCACGTACCGGTCAACGCCCTGTGGCTGACCAACGCGATGGTGCAGATTTTCCTGATCATCACGCTGTTCTCGGCCAGCACTTACCTGTCGCTGATCTACCTCGCCACTTCGATGATTCTGGTGCCGTACCTGTGGTCGGCAGCCTATGCCCTGCTGCTGGCGGTGCGCGGTGAAAGTTACGAAGGCTTCGCGGCCGAACGGCGCAAGGATCTGATTATCGGCGGCATCGCCCTGATCTATGCGGTGTGGCTGCTGTATGCCGGCGGGGTCAAGTACTTGCTGCTCTCGGCCCTGCTCTACGCACCCGGCGCGATCCTGTTCGCCAAGGCCAAGCTGGAACTCAAACAACCGATTTTCACTAACGTCGAGAAGCTGATTTTCGCCGCAGTGGTCGTGGGTGCCCTGGTGGCGGCCTACGGTCTCTACGACGGCTTCCTGACTCTGTAACCCCTGATTGTTTTGTTATCTGGAGGATCTGAAATGACCACGGAAAAAGTTAAGTACGGCGTCCATTCCGAAGCCGGCAAACTGCGCAAAGTCATGGTGTGCTCCCCAGGTCTGGCCCATCAGCGGCTGACCCCGAACAACTGCGATGAACTGCTGTTCGACGATGTGCTCTGGGTGGCTCAGGCCAAGCGCGACCACTTCGACTTCGTGACCAAGATGCGCGAGCGCGGTATCGACGTGCTGGAAATGCACAACCTGCTGACCGATATCGTCGCTAACCCTGAGGCACTGGACTGGATCCTGGAGCGCAAGGTCACCGCCGATTCGGTGGGCCTCGGTCTGATCAACGAAGTGAAATCCTGGCTGAAAAGCCTCGAGCCACGGCACATCGCCGAGTTCCTGATTGGTGGCGTGTCCGCTGATGATCTGCCGGACAGCTTCGGTGGCAAGACCATCCAGATGTTCCGCGACTTCCTCGGCCACTCCAGCTTCATTCTGCCGCCGCTGCCAAACACTCAGTTCACCCGCGACACCACCTGCTGGATCTACGGCGGCGTGACGCTGAACCCGATGTACTGGCCGGCGCGCCGTCAGGAAACCCTGCTGGCCACCGCCATCTACAAATTCCACCCACAGTTCACCAACGCCGAATTCGAAATCTGGTACGGCGATCCGGACAAGGAACACGGCAGCTCGACGCTTGAAGGCGGCGACGTCATGCCAATCGGCAACGGCGTGGTGCTGATCGGTATGGGCGAACGTTCGTCCCGCCAGGCCATCGGCCAACTGGCGCTGAACCTGTTCAAGAACAAAGCCGTGGAAAAAGTCATCGTCGCCGGCCTGCCGAAATCCCGCGCCGCGATGCACCTGGACACCGTGTTCAGCTTCTGCGACCGCGACCTGGTGACGATTTTCCCTGAGGTGGTCAATCAGATTGTCGCCTTCACCCTGCGCCCTGACGAAAGCAAACAGGGCGGCATCGACATCCGCCGCGAAGAAGGCACCTTCCTCGACACCGTGGCCAAAGCCCTCAACCTGCCGAAACTGCGCGTGGTGGAAACCGGCGGCAACAGCTTCGCCGCCGAACGCGAGCAATGGGACGACGGTAACAACGTGGTGGCCGTAGAGCCGGGCGTGGTCATCGGCTACGACCGCAACACCTACACCAACACCCTGCTGCGCAAGGCCGGCGTGGAAGTCATCACCATCAGCGCCGGTGAACTGGGCCGAGGCCGTGGCGGTGGCCACTGCATGACCTGCCCGATCATCCGCGACCCTATCGATTACTAAACGACCATCTCCCCGGCCGCACCCATCCCGTAGCGGCCGGGCCGATTACCGAATCCAAGGAGAATCATCATGGCGTTCAACATTCACAACCGTAACCTGCTCAGCCTGGAGCACCACACCCCACGTGAGCTGCGTTACCTGCTCGACCTGTCCCGCGACCTGAAGCGCGCGAAATACACCGGCACCGAGCAACAACACCTGAAGGGCAACAACATCGCCCTGATCTTCGAAAAAACCTCGACCCGCACCCGTTGCGCCTTCGAAGTGGCGGCCTATGACCAAGGCGCCAACGTCACCTACATCGACCCGAACTCGTCGCAGATCGGCCACAAAGAAAGCATGAAGGACACCGCCCGCGTGCTGGGGCGCATGTACGACGCCATCGAATACCGTGGCTTCAAACAGGAAATCGTCGAAGAGCTGGCCAAGTTCGCCGGCGTGCCAGTGTTCAACGGTCTGACCGATGAATATCACCCGACTCAGATGATCGCCGACGTGCTGACCATGCGTGAACACGCCGACAAGCCGATCCATGAAATCAGCTACGCCTACCTCGGCGATGCGCGCAACAACATGGGCAACTCGCTGCTGCTGGTCGGCGCCAAACTCGGCATGGACGTGCGCATCTGCGCGCCGAAAGCCCTGTGGCCACTGGATGATCTGGTCGAGCGTTGCCACAAATATGCCGAAGAAAGCGGTGCGCGCATCACCCTGACTGAAGACCCGAAAGCCGCGGTCAAAGGCGTCGACTTCATTCACACCGACGTCTGGGTATCGATGGGCGAGCCGGTTGAAGCCTGGGCCGAGCGGATCCAGCAACTGCTGCCGTATCAGGTCAACGCTGAACTGATGAAAGCCAGCGGCAACCCGCGCACCAAGTTCATGCATTGCCTGCCGGCGTTCCACAATAGCGATACCAAAGTCGGCAAACAGATTGCCGAGCAGTATCCGCACCTGAAAAACGGCATCGAAGTGACTGACGACGTGTTCGAGTCGCCTGCCTGCATCGCCTTCGAGCAAGCGGAAAACCGCATGCACACGATCAAGGCGATTCTGGTCTCGACCCTGGCTGATCTGTAACCACTGCTTATCCATGATCGTTCCCACGCTCCCGCGTGGGAATGCATCCCGTGACGCTCTGCGTCACAGCGGACGCGGAGCGTCCGTGGCGGCATTCCCACGCAGAGCGTGGGAACGATCACTACGAAAAGGACATGCATTATGCGTATCGTCGTAGCGCTGGGCGGTAACGCCCTGCTCCGCCGTGGTGAACCGATGACCGCTGACAATCAGCGCGCCAACATCCGCATCGCCACCGAGCAAATCGCCAAGATCCATCCCGGCAACCAACTGGTCATCGCCCACGGCAATGGCCCGCAAGTCGGCCTGCTGTCGTTGCAAGCGGCGGCCTATACCTCCGTCACCCCTTATCCGCTGGACGTGCTCGGTGCCGAAACCGAAGGCATGATCGGCTACATCATCGAACAGGAACTGGGCAACCTGCTCGATTTCGAAGTGCCGTTTGCCACCCTGCTCACTCAGGTTGAAGTCGACGCCAAGGATCCGGCCTTCCAGAACCCGACCAAGCCGATCGGTCCGGTTTACGACAAGGCCGAAGCAGAAAAACTCGCCGCGGAAAAAGGCTGGGCGATTGCTCCGGACGGCGACAAGTACCGTCGTGTGGTTGCCAGCCCTCGACCCAAACGCATCTTCGAAATCCGCCCGATCAAGTGGTTGCTGGACAAGGGCAGCATCGTGATTTGCGCCGGTGGTGGCGGGATTCCGACCATGTATGACGAGAACCGTAATCTCAAAGGCATCGAGGCGGTGATCGACAAGGACCTCTGCTCGTCGCTGCTCGCCGAGCAACTGGAAGCCGACCTGCTGGTGATCGCCACGGACGTCAACGCGGCGTTCATCGATTACGGCAAACCGACGCAGAAAGCCATCGCCGAAGCGCACCCCGATGAACTCGAACGCCTCGGTTTCGCCGCCGGCTCGATGGGGCCGAAGGTGCAGGCAGCCTGCGAATTCGCGCGCCATACTGGCAAGGTCGCGGTGATCGGTTCGTTGGCGGACATCGAAGCCATCGTTCAGGGCACTGCCGGTACGCGCGTGACTACCGCCAAGCCGGGCATCACTTACCGATAATCAGAAACTCCGGGGGCAGGCCCGAGGTCTGCCCTTCTCCCATGCCTTGAAAGGAGAAAACCATGGCCCAATTCGAACCTGGTCATTTGCATATCGAGCGGCACGCGTTGACCGACGATGACGTCAATTACAACGTGCACCTCGACTATGAAGTGTTTACCGACCCGAAAAAAGGCAAAGGGATACAGTTCACCCTGCATGGCAATATGCAGGGCAAAGACATGAAGGAAACGTTTTTCCTGCCCAAGGAAGAGGCTTACAACTTCGCCCGCGACGTGACGCGGATTGCCGAAAAATACGGGATTCCCAAAACGCACAGCCAGATCGGCTCGGTGCACAAACATTACGACTTGATGTTTGAAGACATCCGCAAGCAGCTGAATATGCAATCCGGGGATCCGGTCAATCTTGAGCATTTCGAGTAACCCGCAAAAGCCCCTCACCCTAGCCCTCTCCCAGAGGGAGAGGGGACTGACTGGGGGATGCTGGAGAGTTACGCCGACCTGATCCAGCTCTACCGAATCCATAATCGACTGGCTACTTCAGGTCAATGTCAAACCCAAGACACCTCGGTCGGCCCCCTCTCCCTCCGGGAGAGGGCTGGGGTGAGGGGACTGATTGGGAGATGCTTCGGAGTTAAGCCGACCTGAGCCTGCTTTACCGAATCCATAATCGACTGGTTGTTTCAGGTCGAT
>NZ_CDROCK010000048.1:0-56179 GCF_977020205.1 Pseudomonas sp. AIG
CAACCATCCGGCGCTGGACAAGCGTTGTGAAGCCGAGGCGCAAGGTGCGTATCGCCTGGAGCGTGGCAAGTTTTACTTCGGCTATTTGCTCCGTCGGCATCCGGAAGGGGTGAATCAGCGGCTGGTCGAGGTGCCCGGGGTCGGGCATAACGGCGATGGGATGCTGACCTCGCCGGAGGGGCAGAAGGCGTTGTTCGAATAAGTTTTGTGCTGATTGATCTGACGCCATCGCGAGCAGGCTCACTCCTACAGGGGAACGCATTCCAATTGTAGGAGTGAGCCTGCTCGCGATGAGGCCCGCTAAAGCACCCAAGATTTCAGGCCAGAAGCATCCGCCGCAACTCGACACAATCCTTCGCATGCCAATCGGTCAGTTCGGGCCACGGGTTATCCGGCAGGTTCACCAACACCGTCCGCGCCCCCGCCGCCCGCCCGCAATCCAGATCAAAGCGGTAATCACCGACCATCACCATCGCGCTCGCCGGCACGTCCCAGGCCTCAGCCAGCTTCAGCAAACCACCCGGGTGCGGTTTCGGCGGTGCTTCATCGCGGCCCAACACATCGTCTACCGCAAAGCAGTCGGCCAGGCCAATCGCTTCCAGCGTCACGTGCGCCAGTTCCCGCGCGTTGCGGGTCAGAATGCCGAGGCGATAACCGCGCGCATGCAGGTCACGCACCAGCTCCACCGCCCCGGCGGCCGGGGTCGAGCCCAACGCTAGATCGCGCTCGTGCTCCAGCAACCAGGCATGTTTCGCCGCTGCCTCATCCGCCGGCAATGCCGCAAGATGAGTGAGGATGTCGTCCTCCGGCGGAATCGCCAGCGCCACGCGAATCGCCGCAAAATCATGCACGGCAACGGTCAGCGTGCCGTCCATGTCGAACACCCAGTGCTTTACCGCTTTCAGGCTCATGCCCAGTCCTTGCGATGACGGATCAAGCCTTCCTGCGTCACCGAAGCGACCAGTTGTCCGGCGCGGTTGTACACGCTGCCACGGGAGAATCCGCGAGAATTGCCAGCCCACGGACTGTCCATCGCGTAGAGCAACCAGTCATCGGCGCGCAGATCGTTGTGGAACCACAGCGCGTGATCGAGGCTGGCGACCTGCATGTCTTTCTGCCAGACCGATTTGCCATGGGGCAGCATCGAGGTGGTCAGCAGGCCAAAGTCCGAGGCGTAGGCCAGCAAGTATTTGTGCAGCGCCGGAATATCAGCCAATGCGCCGTCGGCACGGAACCACACGTACTTCACCGGATCGGCCGGTTGCGGGTTGTACGGGTCTTTTTCAGTGACCGGGCGCACTTCGATCGGTTTCGGGCACAGCAGTTTTTCACGCATGTGTTCGGGGATCAGGTGCGCGCGTTGCTGGGTCAATTCCAGCTCCGACGGCAGGTTTTCTGGGCCGACCACCACCGGCATCTGGCTCTGGTGCTCAAAGCCTGCCTCGTCGTATTGAAACGAAGCGCTGCAGGTGAAAATCGGATGGCCCTTCTGGATCGCCGTGACCCGACGGGTACTGAAGCTGCCGCCATCGCGCACGCGATCAACCGAATAAACCACCGGCAACTTGGCATCGCCCGGACGCAGGAAATAGCCGTGCATCGAGTGCACATGGCGCGTTTCTTCAACGGTCTGACTGGCCGCCGACAGCGACTGACCGAGCACCTGACCACCGAACAACTGACGGAAACCCAGGTCCTGGCTACGGCCACGGAACAGGTTTTCTTCGATCGGTTCCAGGGTCAGCAGGTCGACCAGATCTTCCAACACTTGGCTCATTCAGACTCTCCTCACACAAAGCACTATGCCGCGCAGTCTTGGCTGCGGCGGCCGATTCAGATTCTGGCGCGGGCCAATGATATGGCGGCCATTGTAAACGTCCGTGTCGGCTTATCCATGCAAGGTTTGCAGCCATTGCTCCCGAGTGATGCGGTACAGCACATGCCGGCGTAACGGATGATCGACGGCCAGCTTCGGGTGATCGAAATCATCTTCCGGGGCGTGATGCATGCCGATCGCCTGCATGACTTTCTCCGACGGCAGATTGGATTGCGCGGTGAAGGAGACGATCTCCTTGAGCGCCAAGCGATCAAAGCCGCAGCGTAGAGCGGTCCACGCCGCTTCACTGGCGTAACCCAGCCCCCAATGTTCCTTGGCCAGGCGCCAGCCGATTTCCACCGCAGGGGTGAACGACGCATCGAAACCGACCACGCCGAGCCCGGTGAAACCGATGAATTCGCCGCTGTCCTTGCGCTCCAGCGCCCAAAGGCCAAAACCGTGCTCGGCAAAATGCCCGCGAATCCGACCGATCAGCGAAGCGCTTTCCAGTCGGCTCAACGGCGCCGGAAAATAACGCATGACTTGAGGATCGGCGCACATCGCGGCAAATGCCGGCAAATCCTCGTCCTGCCACTGGCGCATCAGCAAGCGCGCGCTCTCGAGTTCCAGTATCGGCTCCATCGTGCCCCTCCGTTTCCATGCCGCAAGTCTACATCGCTGGTAGGATCCTTCACTCTTTCCTACGTTCCTACATGAAACCGCCATGCCACTGCCGCTGATCTACCACGAAGACTACAGCCCCGAGTTTCCGGCGGATCACCGCTTCCCGATGGACAAGTTTCGCCTGCTGCGCGATCACCTGGTCGACAGCGGCCTGACCCGTGATGCCGATTTGCTGCGCCCGGAAATCTGCCCCAACGACATCCTCGCCCTCGCCCATGACCGTGCGTATATCGAACGCTACATGAGCGGCGAGTTGTCCCGCGAAGACCAGCGGCGTCTTGGCCTGCCGTGGAACGAAGCGCTGGCGCGGCGTACGGTGCGCGCGGTCGGCGGCTCGATTCTGGCGGCGGAAAAAGCCCTGGAGCATGGACTGGCCTGTCACTTGGCGGGCGGCACTCATCACGCGCATTACGACTACCCGGCGGGGTTCTGCATTTTCAATGACCTGGCGATCATCAGCCATTACCTGCTGCAAAGCGGTCGCGTGAATCGGGTGCTGATCTTCGATTGCGATGTGCATCAGGGCGACGGCACCGCGCGGATTCTCCATGACACACCGGAGGCGATTACCGTTTCCCTGCACTGCGAGAAGAATTTTCCTGCACGCAAAGCCGAAAGTGACTGGGACATTCCACTGCCCAAAGGCATGGGCGACACTGACTATTTGAAAGTGGTCGACGACACACTCAATTATTTGCTGCCGCTGTATCAACCGGACCTGGTGCTGTACGACGCCGGCGTTGATGTGCACAAAGACGACGCCCTCGGTTATCTGCAGCTCACCGACGAAGGCGTCGCCGCCCGCGATGAAAGCGTGATGCGCCATTGCCTGGGGCGCGATATTCCGGTGATGGGCGTGATTGGCGGCGGCTACAGCAAGGATCGCCACGCCCTCGCCCGCCGCCATGGCATCCTCCATCACAGCGCGCAGCGCGTGTGGCGTTCACACGGATGTCATTGAGTTGTGCTGCGTTACCCACAATCGCTGTGGAACGGCCTGTGGATAACCTGAGTGAAAGGGACTACAGGCCATACCGCTCATGGCCTGCAGCGCACTGATCATTTTTCAACCAACATTCTGAGCCAACACAAATCCTGTAGGAGTGAGCCTGCTCGCGATAGCGTCAGCACCTTCAACATTTTCTTGGCTGACACACCGCTATCGCGAGCAGGCTCACTCCTACAAAAGATCTGCGCTGTTAGAATGCGCGGCTTATCCCGCCATACCGCAGCGCATGCCATGACCCAGAATTCCGCCTCCTCCCCCGCTCACGTCGTCATCATCGGCGGTGGCCCCGCCGGCCTGATGGCTGCCGAAGTGCTGAGCCAGGCCGGAATCCGCGTCGATCTTTACGACGGCATGCCCTCGGTGGGCCGCAAATTCCTGCTGGCCGGCGTCGGCGGCATGAACATTACCCACTCCGAAGCCTACCCGGCGTTCCTCTCGCGTTACGCCGAGCGCGCCCCGCAGATCGCACCACTGCTGCGCGGGTTCGACGCTGATGCGTTGTGCACGTGGATTCATGATCTCGGGATCGAAACCTTTATCGGCAGCTCCGGCCGCGTATTCCCCACCGACATGAAAGCCGCCCCGCTACTGCGCGCCTGGCTCAAACGCCTGCGCGACAGCGGCGTAGTTATCCACACCCGCCACCGCTGGCTCGGCTGGGATGAACACGGTGCGCTGCGCATCGCCAGCCCGGAAGGCGAAATCACCGTCAAGCCCGACGCCACGCTGCTTGCCCTCGGCGGCGGCAGTTGGTCGCGCCTCGGTTCCGACGGTGCGTGGATGCTCGCACTGGAGCAACGCGGTGTAGGACTGGCGCCGTTGCAGCCGAGTAATTGCGGCTTCGAGGTGCAGGCCTGGAGCGATTTGATGGTCAGCAAATTCGCCGGCGCACCGCTGAAAAACATCGCCATCGGTTTGAACGACGACGTTCCGCGTTTGGGCGAATGCGTGATCACCGCGAGCGGGATTGAGGGCAGTCTGATTTATGCACTGTCGGCGCCGATTCGTGAGGCGATCAACCAATATGGCGCGGCGGTTATTCACATCGATCTGCTGCCCGGCCGACCTGTGGATAAATTGCAGACGGCGTTGAGCAAGCCACGTGGCTCGCGGTCGATGGCCAAGCATCTGCACAGTCAGGTCGGGATTGATGGGGTGAAGGCAGCGTTGTTGCGTGAACTGACGGATGCGGCGACCTTCGCCGATCCGGCGCTGTTGGCGCGGGCGATCAAGGCGCTACCGCTGACGTTGCTAAAAACCCGACCATTGGAGGAGGCGATCAGCAGTGCTGGCGGCGTGACGTTTGAGGCGATGGATGAGCGCTTGATGCTCAAGGCGTTGCCGGGGGTGTTTTGTGCAGGCGAGATGCTTGACTGGGAAGCGCCGACGGGTGGCTATTTGCTGACGGGGTGTTTTGCCAGTGGGCGGGCGGCGGGGTTGGGTATTGTGCAGTGGCTCGAGAGCTAAACCCTCACCCCAGCCCTCTCCCAGAGGGAGAGGGGGCCGACCGAGGTGTCTGCCGCTATACATCGACCTGAAAAAACGAGTCGATTATGGATTCGGTAAAGCTCTCTCAGGTCGGCGTAACTTCAAAGCATCCCCCAATCAGTCCCCTCTCCCTCCGGGAGAGGGCTAGGGTGAGGGGCTTTTGACCTTAAGGCTTACGCTTACGCGGCCCGGTATTAAACACCGGCACTTTACGCACAGGCTTGACCGAAGGCTCCGGCGCCTGCGTCTCGCCGCTGTCGACCCACTTGCCCAGATTGCGCTTGCCGCCACCACCCGAAGCTTTCGGCTTCTTGGGTTTCTTCGGCTTCTTGATCACCTGACCACTGGCATCGGTGTCCGGCACACGATGCTCAGGCTCAAAGTCCGGCTCGTTCTGACGCTTCAAGGTCTGGCGCGTCAGCATTTCAATCGCCGACAACATGTTCACTTCATCCGCACAGACCAGCGAGATCGCCTCGCCCGTCGCGCCCGCACGGCCGGTACGGCCGATACGGTGAATGTAATCCTCAGCCACAATCGGCAGATCGAAGTTGATCACCAACGGCAGATCTTCAATATCCAGACCCCGCGCCGCCACATCAGTCGCGACCAAAATCTGCACTTCACTGAGTTTGAAACGGTCCAGCGCACGCTGACGGGTTGCTTGCGGCTTGTCGCCGTGAATACCGTCGGCATTCACACCGAGGCCCTGGAGTTTTTCCACCAGCGCATCGACACCGTTGCGGGTTTTGGCAAACACCAGCACCTGCTTCCACTTGTTCTTGCGCATCAGGTGCACGAACAGTTCGGCCTTGCGTTTCTTGTCTACCGTCACGATCCACTGCTTTACGGTGTTGGCAGCAACGTTACGCGGGCTGACTTCGACGGTCAGCGGATCGTTGAGCATCTGCCCGGCCAGCAGGCGGATGTCATCGGAGAAGGTCGCGGAGAACAGCAGGGTCTGGCGCTTTTTCGGCAGCATGCGATAAATGTTCGCCAGTTCTTCGGAGAAGCCCAGGTCGAGCATACGATCGGCTTCATCCAGCACCAGAGTCTGCAACTGATCGAGTTTCAGCGCGTTCTGACGGAACAGGTCGATCAGACGACCAGGCGTGGCGACCAGCACATCGACGCCGCCGCGCAGCTTCATCATTTGTGGGTTGATGCTGACGCCGCCGTACACCGCGTACGTGCGCAGCGGCAGGTTTTCAGCGTACTGGCGCACAGACTCATGAACCTGCTCGGCCAGCTCGCGGGTCGGCACCAGAATCAGCGCACGCGCCGAATTGGCGGCGACTTTCGGCCCTTCCATGGCGAGCAACTGCAGCAGTGGCAAGGCGAAACCGGCGGTTTTGCCGGTACCGGTCTGGGCCGCTGCCATCAGGTCACGACCGGCCAGCACGGCCGGAATGGCTTGCGCCTGAACCGGCGTCGGGGTCTGGTAGCCGAGCGTCTCGAGAGAGCGCAGCAAGGGTTCGATCAGGCCAAGGGTGGCGAAAGTCATGGGAGTACCGTAGGAAAAAATGACGCGGGCATGCAATGCCGCGCAGTTTACCCTAATTCGTACGCGTTTCTTTAGGAACGGCGGTCGGCGCCACGACTGGCGGCTGTGCCGGACGGCGCCACTGCGGCAAGCCAATCAACACCACCGCGCTGATGATTACCAGCATCGCCAGCGCTTCTTCGATACCGATGGTCTCGCCAACAAACACGATCCCCAGCAACACCGCCACCGCCGGGTTGACATAGGCATAACTGGTCGCGGCTGCCGGACGCACATGCTTGAGCAGGTACATGTAGGAATTGAAGGCGATGATCGAGCCGAAGAAGATCAGATAGGCCAGCGCCAGCCAGCCTTCAACCGGCGGCACGGCTTGCAGGTGCTCGCCGCTGACAGCGCTGCCGATCAGCAACACCACACCGCCGACCAGCATTTCCACCGCGCTGGCCATCGCGCCCTGCGGCAACGGCAGATGTCTGCTCCACACCGAACCGAACGCCCAGGTTGCCGCCGCGAAAATCAGCAATGCTGCGCCCATCGGACTCGATTGCAGGTTGGAACCCATATTGAGCATGGCGATGCCGATAATTCCCAACGCCACCCCGGCCCATTCCAGACGGGTATTGCGCGCACCCCAGAAATATCCACAGAGCAACGTAAACAACGGCACCGTCGCCACCGCCAATGCCGCTACCCCCGAAGCCACGCCGGTATGCTCGGCCACACTCACCGCGCCGTTACCGAAACTGAGCAGCAAAATCCCGATGATCCCCGCCGCTTTCCACTGCGCCCAGGTCGGCGCCGGTGCCCCGCGCCAGCGCAGGAAGGCGTACATCAGGCTGCCGGCAATCACAAAGCGCACCCCGCCGAGCATCAGCGGCGGCCAGTATTCGACGCCGATGCGGATCACCAGATAGGTCGATCCCCAAATCACGTACAACGCAAAAAACGCGGCGATCAGCGGCAAGGAAAAACGGCGCAAGGCAGGCATGGGCAGCTCGAAAGTCAGGCTTAGGGGATGGATTATTCTAGAAAGGCTGACGAGCAAAAATAAGTTACAAAACCTGTTTATAGCGCCGGTACACTTTGGAAATCACGGAGATCGGTGGAATAAACCACGATTTCGAAAGTCTGGCATTTTCAGGAAATTTCCCTTGGACAAATACGACCGCATGCTGCTCAGCGCGCTTCTCGAAAACGGTCGTGCGTCCTACGCCGATCTGGCGCGCAAAGTGAACCTCTCCGCCCCCGCCGTCGCCGAGCGCGTGGCCAAGCTCGAGGCAGCCGGGGTGATCACCGGGTATGAAGCGAAAATCGACCTGTCGAAAATCGGCCTGCCGATCCAGTGCATGATCGAATTGCGTCTGCACCAGAATGGCAGTCAGAAGGTCTACGACGAACTGGTAAAAATCCCGCAACTGACCGAGTGCTTTCGAGTCACGGGCGATCCGTGCGTGATGATGAAGGGCGCAGTGGGCTCGATGACGGAGCTGGAGGAGTTGATCAATCGGGTGGCGAAGTTTGGCTTCAGCAAGACATCCATCGTGCTGTCGAGCGCCATCGAAAAGCGCGTGCCGTTAGGCCATATCGAAAGCAACGGCAAATAGTTCGGATCAACACAGATCCAATGTAGGAGTGAGCCTGCTCGCGATGGCGGCGCATCAGTCGAAACAAATGTTGACTGACACACCGTCATCGCGAGCAGGCTCACTCCTACAGGGTTCTGTGTTGGGCTGGGGATCAGCGATAGCGTTGCAGGTGTTCGCTGACTTTCGCGGCAGGGACTTTCTGCAGTTTGCACAGCAGATCATGCGATAGCTCGCGTACGCCGTGCTTGTCGCGCAATTGCTCAGCCAGATGCGCCATCAGGTTGGCCGCCATCTCGGCATCGGCCATCGCCCGGTGAGCCTGGCCGGTGTGCGGCAGGTGCGCAAACGTGGTGAGCGTACCGAGCTTGTGATTCGGCGCCGCCGGCATCAAGCGCCGCGCCAGCAACAGCGAGCAGGCAAAATTCTGCAACCGCGTACGTTTGATCCGCCCCAGCTCAAAATCCCAGAACTTCTGGTCGAACGAGGCATTGTGTGCGACCAGCGGCGTGCAGCCGACAAACTCATTCACCTCGTTCATCACCTGCTCTGCCGATGGCGCGTTGCGTAGCATGGCGTTGCTGATGCCGGTCAGTTGTTCGATGAACGCGGGGACGCGCACGCCGGCGTTCATCAGGCTCTGGTAACGCTCGACGATGCGGCCGTTTTCCAGCATGACCACGGCAATTTCCGTAGCGCGGCAGCTGCTGTTCGGCGAGAGGCCGGTGGTTTCAAAGTCGATGACTGCAATGCGTTCCAAACCGGGTTCAACTCCGTACAAATCAATTCTTCAGCTTAATTTTTTAACAGCAGCGCGCCTTCGATCGGCACGTAACGGCTGGCGGCGCGAATCAGCGAGTTGGCGGTCAGGCCGAGCACGCCGTAGGCGACGGCTTGAACCCCGTGTTTGCTGATGATGCGTTCCAGCAGCATGTCGAAATCACCGTCACCGGAAGCCAGGACGATTTCGTCGACGTGGTCGGCGGCGTCCATGATGTCGAGGGTGATGCCCACGTCCCAGTCGCCCTTGGCCGAGCCGTCGCTGCGCTGGATATAGGGTTTGAGTTTCACGGTGAAACCGAGGTTGCGCAGGATCTGCTGGAACTGCTGCTGCTTGCTGTCGCCACGGTCGATCGCATAGGCGTAGGCCTCGACGATCTGCCCGTCCTTGCTGATGTCCGCCCACAATGCGGCGTAGTTGAAGTGACAACCATAGGCCTGACGCACGGTGTAGTAGAGGTTCTGCACGTCGGCGAACACTGCGATTTTTTTCACCGGAGTTCCTGTGGGCGCGCAAGCGCACGAAGCGGGATCAGGCGCAGGGCCCGAAAAAGGCGCTCAGTATGCCAGTCCGAAGGAAGGTTCCGCGAATAATCGGCCCGAAGCCCCAAAGGACTCCGGACGAATGGTGAATCAGACGAAGGAATCGTCGTCATCAAAGAACGATGAGTTGTCGTCGCTGTAGTCGGTGTCGGTGAACCCGCCCTGATCATTGCCAGAGACGCCGCTATCGGCCACACGCTGATCATCGCCCCAGCCACTGTTGCTCTGGTCGGCGACCTGCGCCGGCTCTTCCTTGATCACTTCAACGATTTCTTCCGGCTGCTGATTGTGATGAAAGAGGCTGCTGATGCCTTGCGCCAGCATCACGCCACCGGCCACACCCGCGGCGGTTTTCAAGGCGCCACCGAGGAAGCTGCTGCCGGCCGCCGGAGCAGCTTGCTGCGCATAGTTAGGCGGCGCTGCGCCGAAGTTCTGTTGGGGTGCTGGAGCGCCGAAGCTCTGCTGCGGGGCCGGTTCGCGCCAGCCGCCAGTGGACGATGGGGCCGCGCTCTGGGTCGGCGCCGGACGCGGGCTGCCACCAAAAATGCTCGACAGGAAACCACCGCCGCCGCTTGGCGCCGGGGCGGCACTCTGCGCCTTGGCCGCTTGCAGTTCGGCCTGCAACTGCTGGACTTGTTGCGTCAGTTGCTTGTTCTGCTCATCGAGGCTCTTGAGCGCAGCCTCTTGCACCAGAATCGCCTGGGTCATGAAATAACCTGCCGCCGGCTGGCGGGTCAGGTGTTCCTTGATCCGCGCCTCAGCCTGGGCATCACGCGGGGCTGCCTCCGTTTCGGCCTGTTGCAGCCGGGAAAACAGTCCATCGATCAGGGTTTGCTCTTCGCTGTTCATGGCGACCTCGTAGATTGCCGGGGATAACATTGCCCTCGTCCACGTTGGCCGAGGTGCTCTCCTGTAATGGAGACGGTGACAAAACGTTTCAATGACCTTTACCGAATGTTTACGTTTGTGTCGCGCCAGCCATCATCGGTTAAAGTGAGCCACTGTTTTCGACCTGCGATACCGACTGATGAATGCCCTCGAAGTGCTGCGCGACTCTTTGTATTTTTTCAAACGCCATTTGGGCAGCATCGTGCAGTTGTGCCTGCCGCTGGTGATTTTCGAAGCGTTCCTGCAACAAGTGGTCGATCACGCCACCGGGCCGGAAAATTTCTCGGCCATCAGCGTTGTCGTCGGCCTGCTGGTGTATCCGCTGTACACCGCCGCCCTGATCCTGTTCCTCGATGCGCGCAGCCGTGGCGAGTCGCCGCGCAACCGAGATCTGCTGGCGATGGCCGCGACCCTGTGGCCACGCTTCGCTCTGCTCACGGCGCTCAATACTTTGTTGATTCTGCTGGGCCTGTCGCTGTACTTCCTGCCGGGCCTGATGCTGATGGTGATGCTCGCGTTCGGCGAATACCTGCTGGTGCTGCGCGGCATGGGGCCATTGCAGGCGATGAAAGAAAGCCTGCGCCTGACCCGTGGGCATTTCTGGCGAATCCTGCTGTGCATTCTCTGTGTGATGACGCCACTGTGGTTGCTCAAGGGCGCAACGCTGGCGGTGTACCCCGAGCCGCAAAACCCTGTGATCGCGATATTGATCGACAGCGCTCACAGCTTCCTGCAACTGTTTACCAGTGTGGTGTTGTTCCGCCTGTTCATGCTGATCAGCGAATTGCCCGACAAACGTGACAGAGTAATCTGACCGCTCTGCGCTTGGGCTTCGAGACGACCGTCAGGTATGCTCGGGGCCACTTTCTGTAACGCTATAAGCCGAGCCATGACCCGTCTACTGCGCTACACCCTGTTGCTTTTCGTGCTCGCCATCGCCCTGATCGGCGGGCTGCTGTTCAGCCTGACCTGGCGCCCCGACACTCGCGAAACATTGCCGGTCAGTTGCACCGGAACGCCACCGACGCTGGTGCCGGGCCAGGCGCTGAAGGTCATGACCTGGAACGTGCAGTACCTGGCCGGCAAGCGTTACGTGTTCTGGAATGATCTGGCCCAGGGCAACGATGAAGCGCCGACCCCGGAAGACATGGCCTTCAGCCTCGACGAAGTGGCGCGGGTGATCCGCGATGAGCAGCCCGATGTGGTGCTGCTGCAGGAGCTCGATGACGGCGCCAAGGCCAGCGATTATCAGGACCAGCTCAAGCTCTTGCAGGAACGGGTCGCCGACCTGTACCCATGCAACGCCAGTGCGTTTGACTGGAAAGCCGAATTCGTCCCTGATCGACACATCTTTGGCAGCGTCGGCCGGCAACTGGCGACGTTGAGCCGCTATCGCATAGAGCACGCCGAGCGCCTGCAATTGCCAGTGGCTGCCGCCAACTTCATCAGCCGCCAATTCCAACCGAAAGACGCCCTGCTCGCCACCAAACTGCCCCTGAGTGACGGCGGGCAACTGACCGTGTTCAACACCCACCTTGAACGCGCCAGCCAACCCGATGACACCGCGCAGGCACAAGTGACCGCCGTGGCCAAAGTGCTCGACAAGTACGAGAGCCAAGGCCTGCCGTGGTTGATCGGCGGTGACTTCAATCTATTGCCGCTCGGTCAGTACCGCCGCCTGCCTGCCGAACAGCGCACGCCCTACTCCGCCGACAGCGAACTGCATCTGCTGTGGGACAAATACCCGATGATCCCGACCAACAACGAAGCCAGCGGCATCGACCGGGCGCAATGGCTGACCCACTACCCCAACGATCCTGGCCTGAACGGCCCGGATCGCACGGTCGACTATCTGTTTTACAGCCCGAAGATCAAGCGGGTGGAAGCGATGGTGCGCCAGGACGATACCTTGCGCATCTCCGATCACTTGCCGGTGATTGCGCGCTTCCTGCTGCCGGCGGCGCTCTAGGCAGGGCCAAGGAATATCGACCCGTTGCCCGAATTGACGATATGGAATCCCATGAAAATCTTATTGGTGTGCAAGGACATTGGTGGTTACGCGCGCAAACTGGCGGACTATCTGATGATCGACAACGACGTGTGTTTTATCGATACGTCATCGATGCAGAACAGTTTTGAGCGGGCGCCGAAGATCCTGCGCCGCCCGCTGAAACGCTGGGCGCAGTTACGCCAGTTCAACAAAGCCATCGCTGCGCATGGACGTTTCGACGTCGCACTCATCATCAACCCGGCCCAGATCGATGCAAACCAGTTGGCCGCCGGACTCAAGGTCTCCGACCACAAGATCGCCTACCTCTACGACAGCTTCAGTCGCTGGCCGATGACCCGCGAAGCGCTTGCCGGTTATGACGAGGTGTTTTCCTTCGACCCGGAAAATGCCGAAAGCTACGGGCTGAAAAAACTCTACAACTTCATTTACGACGACTACATCGCGGACGGAGAGCCCGGTGAGTACTCGGCGTTTGTGGTGATGGCGGGCAAGGATCGGGTGCCGGCACTTGCCGGTCTGGCAGAGGAATTCGATCGCCTCGGGGTGACCGATTACAAGTTTCTGGTCCAGTCCAAACCAGTTCCGGGGGCGCATCCGGGCATCACCTTTTTCGAGCAGAGAATGTCACTGGAGTCCGTCGGCGAGCTGGTCAAGCGCTCGCGGATCATTCTCGACATTGCCAAGCCCGGTCAGGCGGGATTGAGTTTCCGGTTCTTCGAAGCCATGGCCTCACGCAAAAAAGTCATCACCACCAACAAGAGCGTGGTCGACTATGACTTTTTCAACCCGGCGAACATTCTGGTGATCGATGAGGCCAATCCGGTGATTCCGGAACGGTTCATTACGGATCCGTATGTCGACGTGCCTGAACACATCTACCAGAAATACACCCTGCAGGGATGGGTCAAAACCGTGTTTGCCCAGCAGTGAAATCACATCGCCGGCTGCCCCACCACGCAACCCTGTGGGAGCGAGCCTGCTCGCGAAAGCGGTGTGTCAGGCACCCTATTTATCGACTGACACTACGCCATCGCGAGCAGGCTCGCTCCCACAATGGTCAGGTGATATGACCGTTGGATCAATGCACCTCTTCCAGGTCGTCATGCAGCAACCCGAAGATCTGTCGTTTCATGTCGATGAACGAGCGGTCCATGACCATGTCCAGTGAGCGTGGACGTTCGATCGGTACGTCGAGAATCTGTTTGATCCGCCCCGGTTTGGCGCCCATCACATAGACCCGGTCGCCGAGCAGAATGGCTTCGTCGATGTCATGGGTGACGAACAACACGGTTTTCTTGCTGTTGCCCCAGACGCGCAGCAACAACTGCTGCATCTGCAAACGTGTCTGGCTGTCGAGGGCGCCGAACGGTTCGTCCATCAGCAGAATCTGCGGGTCATTGGCCAGTGCGCGGGCAATCGCCACGCGCTGCATCATCCCGCCCGACAGTTGCTTGGCGTAGTTGTCGGCGAACCCGGCGAGGCCGACTTCGTTGACGTAGTAATCGACAATTTCCTTGCGCCGCGCCGCCGGCATGCCACGGCGCTTAAGGCCGAACTCAACGTTTTGGCGCACGGTCAGCCACGGGAACAGCGTGTAGCTCTGAAAGACCATGCCGCGATCCGCACCGGGGCCCTGCACCTGCTGGCCACCGACGTATATTTCACCGGAAGTCGGCTCGGCCAGACCAGCGGTCAGGTACAACAGGCTCGATTTACCGCACCCCGAAGGTCCGACCAGCACCGCAAACTGCTGATCCGGCACCTCGAACGACACTTCTTCAAGCGCAGTGAATGTGCCGCCGTCAGGCTTCTTGTAACGCAGGCTGACTTTGTCCACCTGCAAGCGTGGCGCTGCTTGCGCCGGTGCCGCGACAGGTTCGATAAAACGATGATTGGCAGCAGTCACTGAGCCCATGCGGCAACCCTCAAACGAAGAAAGCGGAACAGTTGATCGGTGACCAGCCCGAGCAGGCCGATGATCGCGATGGCGAGAAAAATCACATCCACCTGAAAGCCGCGCATAGCCTTCAGGCTCAAGTAGCCCAAACCACTGGAAGCGGCGACCAGTTCAGCCACCACCAGATACGTCCAGGCCCAGCCCATCGTTACCCGTAGGGTATCGAGCACACCCGGCACCGAGGCCGGCGCGATCACATGCAACACCGCATCGCGGCGGTTCGAACCCAAGGTGTAAGAGGCGTTGATCAGATCCTTGGAAATGCCCTTGGACACGTCGGCGATCATCACCAGTTGCTGGAAGAACACGCCGAAGATAATCACCGAAACACGCTGCTCCAGACCGATACCGATCCACAGGATGAACAACGGCACAAACGAGGTCACCGGCAGGTAACGAATGAAATTCACCAGCGGCTCAAGGAACGCCTGGACAATACGGAAACTGCCCATCAGCAACCCCAACGGCACCGCCACCAGCGACGACACGATGAAGCCGACCATCACCACTTCGACACTCGCCCAGACATGCGTGCCGAGGGTGCCGTCGCGGCCCAGGCGCACGGCGGCTTCAACCACCGCGCCCGGCGTCGGCAAAAACATCCCCGGCACGATGCCGCCGTAAGACAACCCGGCCCATAAGCCGACCAACAAGACCCAGGCCAGAGCGCTGGCGCTCCATACCACTTGCACCGGCAAAGCGGTTTTTGGCGTAAGGCTGCGGCTCAGCCATGAATTGCGCTTGAACATGGCAAACCTCCTAGAGCGGGCTGACGAAACGGTTGTCGACCAGCTCGTCGTTGCTGACGTTGTAGGGTTTGCCCTGCAGTTCGCTGGCGGTTTCGTTGGCCAGTTTGATCAGTGGTGCGCTGTCACCCGGTTTGCCCGGCGAGCCGAGCAGTTTCTCGCTCATGGCTTGATCGTAGAAACGCACGCCTTGTGCGGCGGCGGCCAGTTCCTTCGGATCGGACAGGTAACCGCCGACGCCTTTGGCCATGATTTTGTAAGCGTCTTCCGGATGATCCTTGGTGTACTGCACGGCTTTGTACAAACCGGCGACCAGCGCTTTGACGTCTTCCGGTTGCTTCTCGATAACGCTGCAATTAAGCGCGACCACGTCGACGATCACACCGGGGGTGCTGCTGCTGTCAATCAGCACTTTGCCTTGCTGCTTGTCGCGGACCATCGACAGATGCGGTTCCCAGGTCACGGCGGCGGGCACGCGACCGGCGATGAACGCGGTGGCGGCATCGTCAGCGGTCATGTTCTGCACGGTGATGTCGCTCATCTTCATGCCGTTCTTTTTCAGCAGGTACGAGAGCCAGAATTGGGAAGTCGAGCCCTCGTTGACCGCGACGGATTTGCCCTTGAGCTCTTGCAGGCTCTTCACATCCTTGCCGACCAGTACACCGTCGCCGCCATGGCTGTCATCCAGCGCCGCGACCGCTTTGAAGCAGAACTGCGGACGGTACTTGAGCACCTCATCGATGGTCGACGCCGAGCCGGACAATTGCCCGGAGGCCTGCGCGGCCATGTACATCGAGGCCTCTTCGACCACTGGCAATTCGACGGTCAGGCCGTTTTCCTTGAAGTAGCCCAAGTCCTGAGCCAGATAGAGGGTGCCGTAGCCGACCCACGTGGTGTGGCCGATGGACAGGGTGCCGGCCTGGGCGCTGGTCGCGACCGTGGCGGCAAGGGCGGTGATTGCCAGAGGATGAGTGAGACGAATACACAAGGACTTGATCATGGAGCACTCCCGACGCTGTTGATTTAGTTTTGTCATGGGCAGTACGGTCGCCGGCCGTTGTGCAGTTGCTGCCGTTGGTCTCTCGCGGACGCTTGGGCGGACAACATTCGGCTGGCGGGCAAGATCGATGGTGGCCCATGTGCGCGGTGAGGAAAATCAGGAAA
Source organism: Pseudomonas sp. AIG (assembly GCF_977020205.1). Taxonomy (NCBI): domain Bacteria; kingdom Pseudomonadati; phylum Pseudomonadota; class Gammaproteobacteria; order Pseudomonadales; family Pseudomonadaceae; genus Pseudomonas; species Pseudomonas sp. AIG. Next base: position 16,174 of record NZ_CDROCK010000048.1, read on the forward strand.
TTGTTGGCTGCAAATGATGAAAAAACTGGCTAGTGCGCACTGCTAAAGGGCGGGGTTGGCGGGGATGCTCAAGGAGGGTGCAGAGCGGGGATTTTCGGTGACTGGGCGAATGTCATCGCTGGCAAGCCAGCTCCCACAGGGATATCCGGTGTACTTCGGATTTTTGGGCAACACTGAACCTGTAGGAGTGAGCCTGCTCGCGATAGCGTCAGGTAAGTCGATAATTTGTTGACAGACCCACCGCTATCGCGAGCAGGCTCACTCCTACAATGATCTCGGATTTGCCCCGTATTTTGTGAACACCGCGGAAACCTGTGGGAGCTGGCTTGCCAGCGATGGGGGCGACTCGGTGTTAGCGCAACTGGAACCAGGTGGTTTTCAGTTGGGTGTATTTGTCGAACGAGTGCAGTGACAAATCGCGGCCAAACCCCGATTGCTTGCCGCCGCCGAAAGGCACTGTGACATCCAGCGCATCCACCGTGTTGACCGATACCGTACCCGCGCGCAACTGCCGCGCCACTCGATGGGCGCGGTTAAGGTCATCGGTCCACAGCGACGCCGCCAGCCCGTAGACACTGTCGTTTGCCAACCGCACCGCTTCCTCTTCACTGTCGAACGGCACGACCGCCAACACCGGGCCAAACACCTCTTCGCGAAACAGCGGCATGTCAGCTGTCACACCGGTAAAAATCGTCGGTTCAATAAAGTTGTCCGACCCGTTAAACCGCCACTGCTGCCCACCACAAACCCGCGTTGCCCCCGACTGCTCGGCACTGCGAATGAAGTGCATGATGCTCGCCGTCTGCTTGTGATCGACAATCGCGCCAGCGCTGCTCTGCGGATCCAGCGGATCGCCCGGCAACCAGCGTTCAGCCTGCGCTTTCAACCGCTCGACAAACTCATCATGAATCGAGCGCTCCACCAGCAACCGCGAATTGGCCGAGCAGACGTCACCCTGATTGAAGAAAATCCCGAACGCGGCTTTCTCCGCCGCCAGATCGAGATCCTGACAATCGGCGAACACCAGATTGGCGCTCTTGCCACCGCACTCCAGCCACACTTGCTTTAGGTTGGATCGAGCTGAATATTCCATGAAATATTTACCGACCTGGGTCGAGCCGGTGAACACCAGACAATCGACATCCGCGTGCAAGCCCAACGCCTTGCCAGTCTGTTCGCCAAGCCCAGGCAACACGTTCAGCCCCCCCGGCGGCAGACCCGCCTCCAGCGCCAGCTCGGCCAGGCGCAACGCCGAGAATGGCGACTGCTCGGCCGGTTTGAGGATCACTGAATTGCCCGCCGCCAACGCGGGCGCGAGCTTCCACGCGGCCATGTCCAACGGAAAATTCCACGGCACTACCGCCGCGACTACACCGAGCGCTTCACGGCTGATGGTCGCCAGCACATTCGGCGCACTGGGCGCGACTTGATCGTAGAGTTTGTCGATGGCTTCGGCGTACCAACGGAACACCCCGGCAGCGCCCGGCACGTCGATGTTGTAGGCATCCATCACCGGTTTGCCCATGTTCAGCGAGTCGAGCAACGCCAGTTCTTCGCGGTGCGTCATCAACAAATCGGCCAGACGCAGCAGCACTTGCTTGCGCTCGGCTGGCGAACGCTGCGACCAGGTGCCAGCCTCGAACACCTGCCGCGCATTGCGCACCGCCGCGTCGACATCCTCCTCGCCACACGCCGCTACATTGGCCAGACACTCGCCTGTCGCCGGGTTGATCGCGGCAAAAGTCTGCCCCGATTGCGCAGCGCAATGTTGGCCGTCGATCACGGCCTGATCGGGAAACTTCAATGCAACGGCGCGGCGCTGCCACTCTGCAAGCTCGAACACGACGGATGCTCCTGAGACGTTATTGTGCCTCGATGGTCGCTCAGGCCCGCACGGGCTAAAAATAGTAAAAATATCTTCGCAGGCAATAAAAACACTGGGCAATGACTTCCCCCAAATACCGCGCAGGTGGCTATGGTTGAGGGATAACAACATCGTCGCGCAACGGACGTGGCGGCGCACAAATTGCTTGGAAGTCGAGTCCGCTCGTCCTGAGGTTTGCCGTGGCCGCCTACAATTTGCGTCAGTTGAAATACTTCATCACCACCGTCGAATGCGGCAGCGTTGCCGAGGCCTCGCGCAAGCTGTACATCGCACAGCCGGCGATCTCCACCGCGATCAAAGGCCTGGAAGACAGCTTCGGCGTCCAACTACTGATCCGTCACCACGCCCAAGGTGTGTCGCTGACGCCAAGCGGTGCGCGGTTTTTTCGCAAGGCTCAAGAGTTGCTGCGCATGGCCAAGGAGTTCGAACAGAACGCCCTCGCCGACAACGACGTAGTCGCCGGGCAGATCGATATCGGTTGTTTCGAAACGGTTGCGCCGCTGTACCTGCCGCAGTTGATTGCCGGATTCTCGGCGCTGTATCCGGGGGTAAAAATCCGCATCCGCGACGGCGAGCAGCAGGAGTTGGTGCAAGGCCTGACTTCGGGTTCGTTTGATCTGGTCATCCTCTATGAACACGAACTCGACGCGACCATTCAGACCGAACCGCTGATGCCGGCGCAACGGCCGTATGCGCTATTGCCGGCGGATCATCGTTTTGCCCAGTACAAGCAGGTTTCGCTAAGGGATCTGTGTCTGGACCCGATGATCCTGCTTGATGTGCAGCCGAGCCGAACCTACTTCGTCAGTCTGTTTGAAGAGCTGGGCCTGACGCCGCGCATCGAATTCAGCTCACCGTCGATCGAGATGGTGCGGGGCATGGTCGGCCAGGGTTTCGGCTTTTCGATCCTGGTCACCCGGCCGCATTCGGAATGCACCTATGATGGGAAGAAAGTCGTGTGTGTGGACATCGTCGAAGATGTCACCGGTTCGGGTTTGGTCGCTGCATGGCTCAAGCGCGGGCAACTGACCAAACCGGCGCAGTTGTTCGCTGATTATTGCCGCGAACAACTGACGAGCAAGACCCACGCCTGATTTACAAAAGCCGCGCGATTTGGCCTAGGCTGTAAACTTCCGAGGCATTTCGCTAAATCAGTTGATCATCCGTTTTAGCTGGAGTCGAAACTTTCGCTTTCGCGGACAAGAGCTTCGTATAATAAACATACAGCTTTACATTTAATTCCTCATGATTTCTATACGTTAGTATCCTCTCGCTTTGAAGATCAAACGCTACATTCTCGAGCGTTTCCGACACCAACACTATATTTTTACCTAAGCTATGAGCGATCCCCAACTCATAGTGCACATTTGGATTTCTACCATTAATATTTGCAATTACAAAAGGCGAAACAAGCATTTGCTCAATAATATGCTTTAAAATATTACCAGACTTAAACACTTCATCCCCTCGCACAGCGACAAGATGATTAAGAGCACACGCGGACTTAATAGCGAGATATGTAGACTCATACATATCATGAAACGGAGTCAATACAAAAACTTGATTAGGCACAACCCTTAAGTTTTCAACCTCAATACCTAATTCTTCCAGAAAATGATACGGATTTATTTTTGGCGAACCACTGGACCTATCGTATTCCGCAGGCAATCGTGAATTCCCATCCAACACTAAGTGGTTAACTTCCTTCCACCTATCAGAGTTGGACTGCATCCTTTGTGTTAACTGATATATTTTTTCTTCAAAGGACCGTCGCATGATATCCATCTCAACCCTTCTAGTATCCTCATTATAGAAAGACTTACTGCGTCTAAAATACAGTATGCAGAACAGGGAAATAATAGAAATCAAAACAGATGCGATTGCAGCATACAAAACTGCTTCCGGTACAAAATCAGCCGACATTTTGTTTACCCACCAGTAGTGAAACTGCGAAAATCGCCATGAGAATAGTAAAAAAGAAATTCAAAATCGTACCAAACGTAATTCCTAACAAATCCCAACCATCAAGATTACCTCGATCCAAAACTAGCATCGACTTTCTCCAAACCGCGATAGCTACGACTTTCAACAAAAAAAACAAGAGAAGAAAAAACATCAGCTTCGATAAGCTACCGCCCTCTCCCACCAAGATCATGAAGCTAATTAAAGTGGAAACTCCGAAAATAGAAATATCAACAGGAACCTCCATTGCCGCCCGCCACACATCCAACAAGTTGCATGCTCTACCTATTACTAATTTCAAAACAAAAACTATAAACAACAAAGCGATGGGGAGTATCGCCGTGTAAGTAGCGGGGGTCATCCGAGGTTTCCCTATCCGATGTTAAACCAACTCAAGAAAGTCCTAAACAATCCATTTGGCCATCACCCTAAATGGGAAACAGGCATAGCATTGTGCCACCAAACGTACCGAAACGCTCGTTTGATGTGGGTAGCGAATCCAAGGGTCGACAAGCCCTCACACTTTTCCCACCACAATCTTCATTTTTTCCCCACACCAGTTGGCTGGCCCCAATAGTGATATCTCTCTAGCTAAAGAAGAAAAACCAAGGACTTCTTTAAGGCACACAATCAAAGGCGTCTGATAAGGGCGGGAAATCAGCACAACAGACCGTAGAGGGCCAAGGCGAAAACGTTGCCGGCACGAAAGCTTGGAAATCCATCAACACAGCCCAACTAGCCTTTGCGCTTGGCTGAGCGTCGCGCCGTCACCATCTGTACCAACTGACCATTTCTTGGATCAGGGATCACAAACCGCTTTGACTTATTATGTGCCGCGCGGTTTGGCCCGCGCAGTTGCCTCCGCCACCAACGGATCATCCGGCCAATAATGCTTCGGATAGCGGCCCTTCAAATCCTTCTTCACCTCGGCATAGGTGCTGCGCCAGAAGTTGGCCAGATCCTGCGTCACCTGTACCGGCCGCCGCGCCGGCGACAGCAGATGCAACTTGACCACCTGCCGCCCGCCGGCAATTCGTGGCGTATCGGCAAGCCCGAACAACTCCTGCAAACGCACGGCGAGAATCGGTGGGAACTCACTGTAATCCAGACGAATCGACGAGCCCGACGGCACGCTCAAATGATGCGGTGCCAGCTCATCAAGCTTCTGCGGCAACGGCCACGGCAGCAGATTACGGACGATGCTCGACAGATCCAGATTGGCAAAATGACTGAGCCGCGAGACCTTGCCCAGATAAGGCATCAGCCAATCCTCGAGTGTATTGAGCAACGTTGCATCGCTGACATCCGGCCACTGACTGTCATCCTGAGTGTTCAATTCCAACTGGCGCAACAACGCCACCCGCGCCTGCCACTGACGCAGCTCCGGCGTCCATGGCAGCAGCTCCAGACCTTTGCGCCGCACCAGATTCACCAGCGCCTGACTGCGCGCATTTTCGTCGAGACCGGTCAGCGGTTCACGGCTGAGAATCAGCTCGCCAACCTTGCGTTGCCGCTCGGCACGCAGCACGCCTTCGCGCTCGTCCCAGTCCAATTGATCGACATTGCGCACCTGTTCAGCGAGCACCGAATCGAACAGCGCCGGATCGAAATCCGCCGCCAGATAAATCCGTTCTTCGCGCTGACCCTGGCGGCTGCCGAGGTCGGCGATGACGATCCACGGCTCTTTCATCAGGCTGTCAGCTTCGGCAAACAGCGCCGCGCGACCGTTGGCCAAGCGATACTCGGCGCCACCGGCTCGTCGCTGTTGCGCGACACGATCCGGATAGGCCAGCGCCAGCAGGGCACCGAGCCAGCGCGGATGATCAGGATCGCTGACCGGCTCGCTGGCCTTGCCACGCAGGTAACCGCGATATTGCCGGGCGAGTTGCTTAGCCCGTTGCACGCCGCCCTGCGCACCTCGGGCGGCACGCTCTTCACCAGAGAGCAGCACCAATCGACTGTGCAGATCCGCCCCGGCACCTCTCAAGATATCGCGCTCGCCGAGCAACGCGGCGACATCGCACGCCATGCTCGCCAGCCCCAACGCCTGACCCCGCAGCAACAAATGGCCGATACGCGGATGCGCCGGCAGTTCGGCCATGGCCTGACCGTGATGGGTCAGCGCTTCACCTTCCAGCGCGCCGAGCCGTTGCAGCAAATCCTGAGCCTGTGCATAAGCCGCCGCCGGTGGAACATCCAGCCAGACCAGTTCGCCCGGCGTGACACCCCAGCGTCCCAGTTGCAGGGCGAGACTGGCGAGATCCGCCGAAAGAATTTCCGCACTGCCATAAGCGGCGAGTTGTTCGTGCTGATCCTGCGACCACAAGCGATAACAAACGCCCGGCTCGAGTCGCCCTGCCCGGCCCGCACGCTGGGTGGCGCTGGCCTTGGAAATCCGCTGGGTATCGAGGCGTGTCATGCCGCTGCCCGGATCGAAACGCGGCACCCGCGCCAGCCCGGCGTCGATCACCACGCGCACGCCGTTGATGGTCAGACTGGTCTCGGCAATGTTGGTCGCCAGCACCACTTTGCGCTGGCCGGCTGGGGCCGGATCGATCGCCGCGCGTTGCGCATTGAGGTCGAGTTCACCGTGCAACGGGCACAGCAGGACGTCGCTGCGCTCACCAATGGCGTCGGCCAATTGTTGATGCACGCGACGGATTTCCGCCTGTCCCGGCAGGAATACCAACAGGCTGCCGGTTTCATCGCGCAGTGCTTCGAGCACGGTTTGCGTGACGCGTTGATCGATGTATTCGCCGGGCTGAAACGGCCGGCCCCAGCGCATCGTCACCGGATACATGCGGCCTTCACTGCGCAGGATCGGCGCATCATCCAGCAACCCGGCCAGACGCTCGCCCTCCAGGGTGGCCGACATCAGCAGAATCTTCAGCGGCTGTTCAGCTCGGAACAGCTCGCGACCGTTCAGACTTAAGGCCAGCGCCAGATCGGCGTCGAGGCTGCGTTGGGGCACTTGACCGATTGCACATACCTGTCAAAATCTACAAAACGCCTTAAAAACATACACTTAAGGCACACCGAGCCGAGAAAATCATTTTGACAATCATCAGAAAAACCGCACCTCTAGCCAACTATCCTTTCAGAGTGCTGTCGCCCGAGGTAGTGGCGCTGATGGAGCGAGCGGCGAAGGATTTTCCAAGCATCCCGTCAGTGATTCCGATCAAGCTATTCGAGTGCTATTGCGATCTCATGGGCGCAAAGGTCTCGTATCTCACGCTGTCTAGCCCGTCGTACTTTAAGCTGGCTAGAGGCTTCCTGGGGGCGCTGAGGAGCACCTCATTCCTCGACAACGATCCGACTTCACGTCAATCGTTTGTTCGCCTGTTCGCGGGTATGCATAACGTCATGCGGGCAGAAGTCCCGGCTATTGAAGAGCTGCGGGCTGATCCGGCAAGCATGCGGGATAACGTATCCCTGTGGGACGAATGCCGCTCGGAACTGAATGAAGAAAGCCTCCGGTATTGGAATGGCTGGGGAGTCACATCTCCGAAGGGTCGAGAATACTTTCTCAGCCTCCCCTGCCTGTGGTTGAGCCACGGCAAAGACTTCACTGAGGACTTCTACAACCATTGGGTGCTTTTTTTTAAGAAGCAGGCCCGCCCTGCGTACACAGAGGTGAACAAAATGGCGAAATTCCTTGCTGAACATCGCGAGGATTGGCCCGCTGTAACCTTCCAGCACCCTCAAATGATCAAGGCTTTCTTCCTAGCTTTCATGAAGGATTTTTTCCTCAAGGCTCATGAAGAAAAGAAGAACATTAATGGCCAGATCAAAAGCTGGAGACGGTTTATCGCCAACTGTGAGGAAATTTTCGTCGAAACCGGAGTTTGGGCCTTGCCGTACCAAGGTGGACTTCCTAAGCCGCTGGAGAGGCCAGATCTAGGCTTGGGAACGAGGAAAAAAACTCGTGAGGACGGTGTGGTTGTGCATGAAAAGCTGATCACGCCTGTGCCACTTCACGTTACAGATGAAGAGGCGATTGAGATCATCTTCCATAACATCGAGACAGATGTGTCGGTGATTAAACTGTGGGCGACTGAGCAATGTCGACAGCTTCTCGCAAAGGTTAGGGCGCGCAAGGCAATGGCCAAAATGGGCCGGCCTATCGTCAGGGGTGGTTCCTTGAAATCGATTGAGCAGCTCGGTATTGAAAACATCTGCGCGACCTTTGAAGCTGATGGGTTTCGAGCCGAGAGAAACTATCTGAACTCTCATTTCGGCAACGGCAATCTAGTGAGGGTTTCTGGCTTACTCGGCTTGCCGACTGCCGACAAGCTCTATCCATATCAATGCCTGCTGGTAACCGAGCACCCGGAAATTACCCACGGCTTTCTTGATAAGCTCATGCTCCTTGATGACAACGGGGATTCGATTGGCTACATCAAGGATGACAGCGGGGCCAAGCTCATTGGCTTTAAGGATCGTAGGGGCAAGAAACTAAGCGAGCAGGTTATCCAGTTGACCGCTCAATCCCAGCAGTGGATCGAAGAAATTCTCGAGATTACCGAGCCGTTGAGAGAAGCGCTGCGTCTAGCGGGAAAGCCTGCGTTCAAGGAACTGTTTATCACTTGTGGATACGGTTTTTCGACGCCGAGTAGCGTCACTCAACCCGCGTGGAATCGCTCCAAATTCAATTCGATGCCCAAATCGCTCGACGTGCTTCTCAACCAGTTCGCCCCCTATCAGCACATGCTGCAATGTGACCTGCGCCAGTTTCTGGAACGGGTAACGCTTACTTCAATTCGGTCATCCTGTGGCGTGATGGTTTATCTACAAACAAAAAGCGTTACTGAAATGGCCAAAGCCCTGGGTCACGTTCGTTACGATGCGGTACTGCTTCGCCGGTATCTCCCAGAGGCAATCCTGTCTTTCTTCCAAACACGTTGGATCCGAATATTCCAGCGCAGCTTCATCTGCGAAGCGATGAAAGACAGCCCTTATTTGCTCGAGGCAACGGATTTTTCGAGCATGGATGAACTTCACGGATTCCTGAAAAACCATGCGCTGAAAGATATCCCGAGTCACCTAAGAAATCCGGAAAACAAGCCTACCGCTGAACAAATCGAGTCTCGCAGCAGCCAGATCTACATTTCGATTGATGTCGGGATCATGACTGCCTTGCTTTCCTTGGAGGCCGCCGTCACAAGTTCTGAAAATTCCCATGAGGTATGTGGCAGAGCCAAGTATTGGGCAGATGTATCTAAAGCTGTCAGCGACGAAATCGTACGGGGCAACGATACGCTACTTAAAGAACACCTCAATGTAGCCAGAGCTCATTGCAACCCGTCTCGCATGGAGAAGATTATTTATGTCGCTGCCGCCTGAATTAGATTTCCTTGAACCATACTTCATGGACTCTTACCAAACCTTGAGGTCTACCGATTGGCTAATTAGCGACTTTGACGCCAACGTGTGGATGTATAGTTTTGGCTTCAAGAAGCCGAAACGTATCGAGTGGGATGTAGAGCTTAACGACGGCAGTCGTTTGATCGATAAAAAAAATAAAGAACTGCTCGTTGGATTGAAATATTTTCTGACGGGCTCAACCCAGGCTAATTCCGTCAGCAATTCGACTGGAGTGAGGTCAAGCGAGCTCGCACGCGCAATTCATGTCGTCGACTTCCTGCTACTTAATGCCGAACAATTCAAACTCGCCCAATATGGCTTGGCAGGCCTAGGCAGAGACAACTTAAAACTAATACTTTCAGAAATCGGCTCTAGCAGCGACACTTCAGAGTCTATTTATGGTTGGTCGAAGCGGATGTCACTTTATTGCCTCAAGCTCGTACTGGAAACCAACCAGATTGAAATTGATCTTGCGATCAAAGAATGGCCAGACCTCGCGATTATTACTCCAGAGCAAATAGACGATAACGTCCTGGATATTCCATTAGATCTGATACCTAAAATCAGAGCCGCTCTGCACCTGAAGGGATTGTATCGAATTTCTCGCGACAAGGGATACAACCCTAACTCCGTGACGGTATCGGGCGAGATTTACAGAAACACACTCGCTGGTAGGTTCGATGATAAGCCGATCATCGGCATCCTGTCCGTCCAAAGCGGTGATGATTTTGTACGAGAGCTCCTTCCAATACCTGTGGCAACAGGTACAAGGGAAAAGATGGGCGAAGCTAACTTTAGCGAGTATAGAAGGACACTTTACAGTCTCGGAAATCTTCACGATCTTGGTTTACCTGCGCCTTCAGCAGATGACTTAATTAGCGCCAAAAATTTTACGATTGAAACGGAGAGTGCTGGAAGATTCAGAACACTTCCTTCTCAAGTCGTATTTGGCGCCGTGCGGAACTCTATCGAGTTCTACCTGAAACATGGATCAGAGATCGTAAATGGGTTTTGCCGAGCAGCACTGTACTGCAAAAAACAAGGTATTTCTCTGAACGATCTGACTGACAGCGAGCTCCGGAAGGTGGTGGGTCAAAGCCTAACGTCAATTGGCGTAGAGAGCCTCGGACTGTCACGTCGAAGCGCAGGGACACAATACGCCAGCACCACGAAGGGCTTGAGATCCGAATACTTCACGAAGCTGCGCTCTAATCACGGACTGATTGAACTAATAAAGGTGCTTATCGGAAGCACCCAAGTCGTTGTTGGTGCATTGATGGGAAGACGCATCGGTGAGCTATTGGATCTGCACGCCACAGACTGTTTGGATGTGACGGAACAATGGCTTGTATTCGTGAACCGCAAAAGCACCTATCGGCTTTTCGGCACCCGTCAAATTGAAGCACGACCAATTGAACCAATTGCTGTGAAGATGATTAAAAATCTCATCAGGATGCAGAAAATCCTTAAACGTATCGGTTTCTTGAGCGAACTTAAGGGCCTGTTCGCCAGCCCATCCGGAAAGGGCAATGCTGATTTTTCCAAGGTTTCTGTTTACGGCTTTAATCAAAACCTCGACTTCTTTTGTGATTACTTTGAAACTGATACCAACGACGAAGGCCAACGGTACTACATCCGTCAACATCAGCTGCGCAGATTCTTCGCCATGCTTTTCTTTTACTCGAGCAGCTTTGGCGGACTTGAGACTTTGCAATGGATGCTTGGGCATACCGATGTGCAGCACGTCTGGCACTACATCACCGAATCTGTGGATGGTGCCACCCTCCGAGGGGCTAAAGCACAATTTGTGGCCGAAGCACTCCACAGTGGCGATGAAGCAAGCTTTGAAAGCCTAGCGGCCCTGTTGAAAACCCGCTATGGCACAGAAGATTTCACCATTGTCGATACCGAGGAGCTCGAAGATTACCTTTCGGATCTCATGGAAGAAGGCTCCGTGGAAATTGAACCGGAATTCATCCAGGACGATGAAGGCAAACGCTTCAGGGTAGTAGCTCGGGTCATGAAGGCAGCAGCATGAAGAAGACTGATGCTCGCGTAGAACGCAACACGTTGGCGCTTTGCACCCTGGTTGAGTGCCTGCAACAAATCCATCGGTCTCCCGACAGTTTTAGGGGCAACAAAGAATTGGTGGCGGCCCTGAAAAGCCAGGGTTCAACTGCAGCTCTGAGCCTCAGCTTCACCGTAGGCGGAGACACGAAGGCAACAACCCCGGTCAGCCTGAACACTCTGAAGACTTATGCAGAAAGTAACTTGCCTACAGGTTTCAACGGGCTAAACAATCTCCGAATCGCGGCCCTTGAAGCGCTGGAGGCCTCAGAGCGACGCGAAGAGCGCTCCAACAAGCGAACCAAGGTAGGTTTATCGCTGCGAGTCGCAGAGTTGGAACAGAAACTGGCCTTGCACCAAAAAACGAACCTTACATTGCTTCACGCTCTCGGCAATGCTCGCGATCACATCAAAAGTGTCAGGGATGCGCCGAACGCAGGTGTCAGATCATTACGGGCCCAGGAGGCCATAAAGGCGCTGACCGCGATGGCATCGCTGAACGCCCCACCTTACGACAAGATTCCTGCGCCCAATGGCCCTTCTGTTGTAAACCTTGATGAATACAGAAGATGACGAAGAAAAGCCAAAACCAGCTGTTCTCGGTCTTGGAAGAGACGACGCTATTTTCCCACATGGCGCTGGGAACGATTGAGACAAGGACATTCAACAATGTCCCATTTGTAACCTGGCCGAACGGTGCGCCCTGTGTGCCGGTGAATCAGTACATTCTGTCGATGATGGAACGGCCTGGTCGAAACGGCAACCGCAACCTATCTACACGCGGATCCAAAGGCGGAACCTTCGGCGAGTACGCCTCCAAGATAAGCCACTTGGTTCGTTATTGCTATCATGCCAACATCGACTTCATTCACCTGACTGACTCCAGTTTTACAGAGTTTATCGATTCCCTTAGAGACGAAAAGTCTCGAATTTACCCAACCGCGAATAAACGGACTGAGCCTACAATCCTGGGTATAGGTAGAGTTTGCCTAGCCTTTCTGGAGTTTGTTGGTAGGCTTCACGAGAATCCAAGTTTTGTCGCTGTCGGCGGGACAATCAGAATAACTATGCACGCCTTTACGATTAAATATCGGAATGGCCGCACGCTGAAAAAAGAGTTTGTACATCATCACTCGCTAAGCCTAGGCGGACGGGTTCGGTCGATATTCCCGATTTCAGACGAAAACATAAAGCGCCTGGTGGACGCGGTGGACAGGGATTCCAAATCACGATTTATTGACTCCAGAAGAAAGATCATGCTTCTCCTGTTGGAGCACACAGGTGCACGCAGGGGGGAAATCTCGAGAATATTGGTTAAAGACATCCTTAATGCACTGGAGATGGATGAGCCAATGCTTAGGCTAGAGACTTGGAAGCAAGGGGTATCTAGCCAGCGGTTCATTCCTGTTCACAAAATGGTTCTCAGCGACATCAAAAAATACATCGACTTCATGCGCAGGAAGATCGTCAAGGGGAAGGTAGACGACGGCTTTCTGTTCATATCACAAACTTTTGCAAAGGGGATATCTCCGGACACAATCACCTCGGAAATTTCTCTTCTGAAAAAGGCTGCAGGTATTAAAGAAAAAATATCTCCGCATATGTTCCGGCATGCCTTCATTACGAATAAATTTGTCCAGCTGATTAAACAGCATGAGCTAGAAAATCCTGATCAATTCAGGCAGTCCTTGCTGAGCAGCCAAACCTTCATTACCGAAGTAATGATGTGGACGGGACACAAGTCTGCAGAGGCTGTTGAGCGCTACATTCACCTGGCATTCAAGAAGGTCGCTAATTACGCTGCGACAGTATCGTCAGTGCACTTAGCATCAGCCATGCTGCTGTTCGACCGTAAACAGCGCGAATTACTCAATCGTCTCAAGGCCGGTCTCGCCGTTGAAGAATATGAAGCCGAGGTGTTAGAACTTCAGCGGCTAAGAGATGAAGACTTCGATATTGCTGGCAGGCGGGTAAGCTCCAACTAAATATCTCCCTGATTGTCGGACTTGCGGGGCTTGCCCCTTCGGGGACGGCTGTCGTAAACCAAAGCCGGGCTGCGCCAGGCTTTGGCCCTACGGGCTTTCATCCTCAAGCCTCTGGCCCATCGTGGGCCGGCGCGCTCCGCTTGCTCATTTGCCCACAAATATTAAGTGACGCTTCTGAAGATACCGAATGAGAAGCATGCGGTTCGAAGTGCAAAGGGGGCCCCGTAAAGGCCGGGGGGACAGGCGCTGATGCGGCGCTCGACACCGGCCCTAAAAATCAAATCGGATTCCTTGCTCGAAGGTGAATGGCGGTTCGAAGACACTGGCCTCGCAACTCCAATCAACCGAAACGCAGAGGCACTCCATGTTAAAGAAAGCCACATCCATCGCTTGGCAAGCAGGCAAAGACTCCTACCACTTGCAGCAGGCTCGCCTGAAACACTCTGAGCCCGACTACCTGAACGCGCTTGCCCAGGCGATCCAGGACGTGAAGCCGGGCACTTGTTTCCGTGACGCTATGCGTCAAGCCATCACCGTCGACGATTACACTGTCGGCGTACTCGGCGGCCAGGAGCTGGGCAGGCGTACTCGGGAAATCCTCGAAGCGCAGCCTGAAGCGATTCCGGCCTTGTAACCAAAAATGGTGAAGACAAATGCACGACAAGGGAACCCAGAAGCTCGCTGATGGAGAGCTGGCTCGAAAGAGCCGCGCTATCCAGAGCCTCAAAGAAATCCTTGGCCTTGATGAGGGCGCCTACCAGGCGCACCTCGACAGCCTGAATGAAGCTGAGCGAGCGACCTACGAAACTGAGCTCAAAGCGTACATCGAGACATGCACGATCATGTCCGGTGAATACCTGCAGTGGTCGAGCCAACTGCTGCTTGCCGCGCCAGAGGGCGTGGAGTCGGAAAGTAGCTACCAGTCGAGCCTGATCGCTCCGATGGGCGCCGTCCTGCTGAACGCCCTGGAGAAGAGCAATGCCATAGCGTTTCCGCAGCATCTTCGTGACGCAGCGGCCCAGATTGAGAGGCTGGCTGACGCCAAACGCCGGTTCCTCACCGAGCTATATGGACACTTGCGTGACGACGAGAGGGAGAGCTATGGCGACTTGCTGGAAGCCTGTGATCCCCTGCTCTGCTCGATGCCAGACCTCAAGCTTTATGAGACACACCAAAGGCTCATTCTGGCGTGGAAATTCCTATCACAACTTCTGATCAAGCCTCTGGACGGCGTTCCTGATAACTGGATCGAAGCTGCCGCCACCAAGGCACATAAACGTATTACCGAGCTTTCTAGCGGCGCCCTACGGCCTCTGCTTGAGGCTGCAGCAACCCCGAGAAAAGATTCGCTCTCTGCAGAGCTGCTGCTTGCCAGCATGGTGAATCGCTCTCACTGGGAGCTTCTCGAATACGAACGTTTGGAGCAGATAGCCACCCAGAGCCTTTCTAGGCTAACCCGTGGCCTTAAGCAGAAAGGGAACCATCACATTCCTGCTTACCTTGAAAAAGCAGCCTTCAAAGACTGGCTGTTAATGCAGCTCTCCCAGAACAGGTTCCCCGGCGAAGAAGCCTGGCGCACCTTGAAACGACAGCATCTGGAGCGCTTCTACTTTCAAGCCACCTGGGTACTCGATTGGGAAAAATTGAACGGCGTGGAGCACAGCGTGAAGGAGGATGCCCTTCTCAACATGTGCGCGCTGCACTTTGCTTGGAGCTACTGCACCTGCGAAAAGCATGACCTCAGAGTTCCAGACGTCAAAGATCTCGACCTTGTGAATGGACGCGAGATCGAGACCGATGAGCAGGTGCCTTTGACTCGCATCATGTACCAACAGCGTCAGCTAAATACGATGCTCTTGAGCTACCAACACGTCGAGCTCAACCCACAAAAGCTGGAGACGTACACCAAGTGCAACAGGGATGGTCGACGTCAACAAATGCAGTTCATCCGCTCGAATCTACACAACCTTTCCCTGGCGCAGTGGAAAAGCCTTACCAACAACGCATGGAACGTACTCGATGCCCTGCTGCAGAAGCATGGCGCGCTTTAATCACAATGCGGCGGGCGGATAGCTGCACGCCGGCTCCGAAAAAATAATGGGCCCATAGCATGTACCAAAAAGACCACTCTCCTCACGAAGCTCCCAGCGAAACTCTTGATGAAAACGGCAATCGCGTCAAAAATCCGAACAGGATCACAGTCAATCAGCACGTGATCCCCCAGGCACACCTGAAAGAATGGCTAAAGGACGACAATCTCCTCACCATACACAGAAAGCAGGGTGGCGCCCCCATAGAGCGCTCGCCCAAGAGTGCCTTTGTTGTAGCCAGGCTATGGGATCAGCAGGCTGAACAGGGGATGATCAAGTCGACTGAAGACAATTACCTAAAGCAGATAGATGGCTTCCGAAAGAACGGGAGCATCGAGAGATCCCCCATCGTCACCGAGTATTTCGTCATGTTGGCAGCACGGGCTTACTGCGTAGCCAAAGAAAGGCCGCTCTACGACTCGATCATGGAGCCGCCGCCATGCATACCCTCGCAAGCACAGCTTGAAAAAGATGAGGTTGAGCAGGTGAATGACACCGTCCGAATCTTCAACGGAACTGGTGATCCACATGCTACAGCTCGCATGATTGTAGGTATGGCGCTCACACAGTTTTTCATCAGGGGGCGCGAGCTCTTGAAGGACACTGCATGGGTGCCTTTTACGACGATGGGGGAGAAATTCATTCTTCCCGACTCAAACGTTGCACTTTACGAGCAAGGTTTCCCAGCACTGCCAGTGAGCCCGGAACTCGTGCTTCTTGACGAGAAGCTCCTTGCCAAACTCCAAAAGGCCGGCAGGCTCACGCCGGAGTATCTCAACAAGCGCTTCTTGGAGTCATCGGTTCGCTACTACGTTTCCCCCAAGTGAATCCTGCAGGCGCTCCGCGCTTTGCCCGCAGCCAGAACAGATGCGCTCTGCCTACTCGCTCCACCTCCGGCCTACTTCTGGCCTTCCGTATTCCTCCTGAAGACCTCCATGCGACGTTCATTCCCTGAGCATGAGCCGCTGAGCTCCCATCGAGATACACCTGATCAGCCAGGCTCCTGGGAGGATACTCGTGCCGAGCGTTTGGTCGAAGTTGCCAGAGATTATTGGCGCCCGGATTAATTTGGCAATCGGCCTGTTCCTGATTCCGCTCTTCTTCCTGCCTTTCTGTTCGGCTGGATCATGTGGGACTGGGCCTCGCCGGCAGCGATCTACTCGCTCATCTACGACAAGATATTCATGATCATCGTTGGGGTGGCCCTGCTACTGCTCCTGACCTAGACAGAAGGGTTTAAAGCTTCGCTGGATGAGGCCCCGGCCTTAGCCAAGTTCCAGTGCGAGACGCCGTACCCTTGCTGGCTATGGCGCTACTACCTTCGCCGGAACAAGGATCTCATCGAGGCCTACTGGCGCGTCTACAACTTCGAGGTGGCAGAAGACTCCCTTGCCGTTTATCTGCAGCAGCACATGCCAAGGTTTATCGGCGCCATACCCAGGCGATGTCGTTCATCGCCGAGTGGTTGACGCTTCAGCACGTCAGCGGCCACATTCGAAGCTGTCACCTACGCTACACCCGAAATTGGCCGGTAAGCGTGAGATCGCAGCACGTCAGCGGTCACTCGAGATCGAGACGTAGGTGACTTGGCAAAACAAAGGGGTCGAAATGAACGTACAGCTAGAACTTATGAATAAAAACATATCCATGCTCCAGGCAGAAATAAAATACCTGCAAATTAAAATCCAAGAATCCAGATACGCAGGTGACCAGGAAAAGCATAGCCAACTTTTAGAGCAGCAAAACAATGCAGCCCACTACCTCGAATATGCAACAGAGACGAAGGCCAAGATAATTATGAATATCCATAAAAGCTAGCAACTCACAACCGCTAATATTGGCAGAAAGGATATGCAGATTGTTAAAGCCAATCAACAAGGAAGCAAGTGTAAATGAAAGCGAGAAGATTCTTGCCACGATTGCTTCAAATACATTTTTTAGCCTGTGGTGCTACCCCAGCCTGTATCGGTCGTTAGGAAAAGGAAAAGAGCTTACCGACCTCACCGTGTACTTCAATAACACGGTTATACTATTTTCCGACAAGGGGCACGTTAAGTTCCAAGAGCAGAATGACCCCAAACTTGCTTGGAGCCGATGGTACAGAGCCGCAGTCAAGGAATCTGCAAAACAACTGCATGGAGCAGAAAGTTGCATTAGGAATCACCCGGACAAGATCTTCCTCAATAGTAAACTTGATGAGCCATTCCCTTTTGACTTGAGTAGGACTGATCTCAAAATACACCTGATAGCGGTAACCCGAGGAATAGGTAAACATGCCAAGCAGCATTTCGACGCCATAAGGCCCGGCAGCCGTGGTTCGCTCGGCTACCTTTATGGAGCGAATGAAGAACAGTTGCTCGATAAACCGTTCTTCGTCGGCGATGTAGACATAAGCAAAACCTTCGTTCACGTGCTAGATGAAGGGGGTATAAAACTTCTCCTAGAAGAGCTTTGCACACCTGCAGACTTCATCCGATACCTCGAGGTTAAAGAGGATGCAATCCGCAACAAAGACCTCCTGATCAGCGCTGGAGAAGAGGAAACACTTGCATGCTATCTTCAAGAGGATGGTGGCAACGGGTTCGGAAAAATTACCAACCCACCTCAAAACAAAGGCAATTTCCTAATGATACCCGAAGGAGAATGGAATCATTACAGGAAAACGGTAATATATGCCTTGAGGTATCAACAAAGAAAAGAAGCAAAGCTATGGAATGAAATCATTTCCCGCTTCGCGGACGGGATTGTGGATGCACAGGTAGGTGAAGCAAGTGACTTACCGTTCATAACGCATGCAAATGCTGTGCAGGTGTTGGCGTCGGAAAACCTTCTGTCGAGTAGCCTCCTTGCAACTACCCTATTTGACAAATTCCATACAGTTCCCAGCGGAACACGCTCAGCACGAACGACTTACTCTCTCTGTAATCCAGGCCGAGTGTACGTCTTCGTATTTTTCCCGTGGAGTCATAGATTCAACTCCTATGATGAATATAGACAGGAGCGAACTGCCTACATGCAGCTATACGCATGTGTAGCGCGGTACAAGTTCCAGAAAGCAAAAGAAATCGTAGTTCTTGGAGCCGACACCAAAGGCCATCAAGGGGGCTCTGAGACAATTTTTGCTATAGATGCATCTGTTCCGCTTACTGGCGATGAGCGAATGACTGCTCAACAAATCATGAAAACCTACAACATACTAGACAACATTTCTCAGAGAGCAATACCAGGGAACGGGGCGGCCAAGAAAGTTAGCCGAAATGCTCCGTGCCCGTGTGGCTCTAATAAGAAGTATAAGAAATGCTGCTTCAACCCAGAGCCATAACTTTTTTGTGGATGGGTGAGAGCTCCTCCAGTAGGCGGAAACCATCGCACAACGGAGAGTTATGGGCTCGCCCCCTGCTAGGGGACAGCTGTCGTGAACCGCAACCTGGCTGCACCAGGTTACGGCCCTATCGGGCTTCTATCTTCTCGCCTTTGGCCCATCGTGGGCCGGCGCGCTCCGCTTGCAGTTTTGCCCACAAACCAAAAATACCCACTAACCGACATACCGAGGGAAAGGCGCCTGCTAGCTTCTTTCTTTGCCATGCCCTAGCAATATGTTCATGAGCAGACCAGCGCTCTCTGGAAAGGCGTTTGCAGCGAAGACCGGAAAGCGTCAAGGAGTAGGATAGAAGTTGCCTATAACCTTTTGCTGATGGGAGATTTGGATTGGCTTGCGATCTTTGAGCACCAGCTTGAGACCCCAGGACTTAGTAAAGCTGCTGAGCTTGACGTCCGAATGGGTGTAGCCACGCTTAAAGCCGTCTAAGGCCTCTTGGGTCATCAGGTACAGAGTCTTCTGATGAAACTCTGACTGCACATGGTCACTGGCTCTGTCGCTCGACAGCCAATGGAGCGTCTGGGTTATTCGGCGGTAAAGCATGTTCAACCGGGCCAGCACTTCCGCCTCATTCGTGGGAGCCGGAAACTCGACATTTACGGTCACGCCTTTTGCCTCTTTTTTCTCTTCCTTGATGTCCGGAATTTTCCACAGGGGCTCGAAATGGGCAACCCGATTGCGCAGGGATCTGACGGTCTCAAGCCGGGCGTAAACAGTGCCAACGTTTTTCTGGTTGTTCCAATGACCCGCGTTACTCGCGTAACGATGATGAGGAAAGATCATCGGGATGATACTGTCCCAAGACAGCCTGAGATCCAGCAGAGGCGCCCAGAAGCCGAAGGTCATGTTCGCGATCACTTGGTTTGGACTTACGGGATGGTGTTTCCGGGTAAAGGAATGGCAATTTTGAGCCTTGTTCCACGACTTGTCATGAGTGACTGCCATCACCTTCGCCGAACTCTTCCCGCTGAGCTTCAAGACTTCGTACCAATTGTTTGCGTCAGCGTTGCCGATGATCCTCGAGGGATGCTGGGCCATCGCGTATCGGCTAAGTGCAAGGTGGAAGCGATTTCGCAGCGCCACTTCCACGATACCAGTCAGGCGCATGAAGTTCGTAGACAGAACCTCGTTCCAACAGTACAGGCCGTACAGTTCCGAGTCAGATGCCGGGTTAAAGAAACGTCTGTAGGAGGACAGTCGGGCAACCGAAATTGAGTCCAGCGAACTGAGAATGTTGAGCGGCGTCGGGTTGTACATGGTTGCTTCCACTGCGATATCAGCGCGAACTCTTTGCTGGCGTGCACTGAGATAGGCGTCGGTTATTGCCCGATACGGTTACGGGGTACTGGTCATAAGCGCGCTTTAATATCACATTTCTGCTCGGGGGGGATGGGGCTTTTGAGGGGAGACCGAGGTAATTTACGAGACCCACACCTCAGGCTCATCACTGGCTGAGCGAGAGGCTGTCACCCAATCGCGGGCATCTGTTCTGAAGGCGAGATGAACGTACAGAATGGGAATTGAAAAGACTAGAATCGAGAGCGCTTTAGCAGACGATGCTGGAAGCCAGATAACACAGGGGGGGCGGGAAAATTGTCGCGAAAAGACTGAACCAGGAGGGAGAAACCTTGCACCTGCCGTCGAAGCATCAGACTTTCAGCCTGTCAGATAAGGAAAAGGCCACCCTTTAGGGGTGGCCTTGTCACATGCTTCATTGCCCTTGGATCTTCAGTGGTGCTATTAACCTGCTGACGATTTAGCCCAAGCGCCTACACATCAATAGTACACAACGCACGGGTCGATTGTCTATCCCTAGCCTTGTTTTTTATGAATGGCAGCTAGAGTTGTCCTGAGGCGGCAAAAGGGGCTTACCGTTGCAGGCGGTCACCTGTACAGCCCATCGCGCCCGTTACCTCGAGGCGAGCGCGCTGGGTATCGGTCATCTGGGCCCAAAGCTCATACCAATCGCACTACTAGCTAGCGAAAATGTAGCTTTGATAAGGAAGCTATACATAGCAAATGCTATGCGCGCGGAGAGTTACCTTGGACGCATAAGGCCGCATCTTGCAATCATTATGGTGGCCAAACAATACTAAAAAGCCAGTTCGCGTCTACGCTCAAGGATCCCTCTATTTGAGATGAGCGCGCCATGACCAAGATTGAAGCCGGGCCGGTAGTAGCTGATGATTTTGAGACATGGCTGAGCACACGCCCTAAGTGGTTGCAGACAGCGGCTCGTATGATCATCGACTCGAAGCGGCAGCTAAACCAGCACGAAATTAGCTCGTTGGCCAGGTTGTGCAAGCTCGAAGCCAAGGATGAAGCTGATCCAGGATTTCTGACGGTAACCCCTGGCACCTTATCGCAGGTCGCCAATAGACCTTTGCTTCGAATCGAAGAAATCCTTGATGTGCACGGGCTGAACGCCATCAAAGCTGGTGCCAATCTTCCATTCGGCAAAAGCAATCTCTCGGTGATCTACGGACAGAATGGAACCGGCAAGAGCGGTTTTGCGCGGCTGCTAAAGGAGATCTGTGGATCACGATCCAAGGACGAAATACGCGGTAATGTCTTTGATCCAATGCCTACGCCCTGCCGCGCTCATTTCAAGGTGTCAATAGACGGTAAGCCGGCGGATGTTCACTGGGACGTCCCAAGCGGGCCTCACAAAGCTCTACGACATGCACAGGTGTTCGACAGCAAGGCTGCCCAGCAGTACATGACCAGGACTGAAGCATGCTATGAGCCCAGCCGGATGAAGTTTGTATCCGCACTGATCGTAACAGCGGACGCTGTTAGCGCGGAGCTTTCAAGAGAGAAGGCACTACTCAGCAAAGCGTTACCCGCCATCCCAGAAACGCTAGGTCACACCGCCGAAGCAAAATGGCTTCAGGGCCTGAAGAGTACGACCACGACCGCCAGTATTGATAAGGAATGTCTGTATACAGATCTGCTTGATCGGGAGCGCATTGAGAAGGAGGCCCTACTCGCAGAGAAAGACATTGCAGGCCGGCTGCTGAGCATTAACAAAGAAAAAACTGCGCTGAAGAGTATTGAAACAGCAATGTCGACTCTTCAACAAGGATTGAACGATGCGAAGGCAGGTACGCTAGAGACCCTGAAAAACGCCGCTGTTAAAGCCAGGAACTCGAGCGAAGAGGCAGCGGCAGCGATTTTCGGTAAAGCCGAGCTCGACGGTGTTGGCTCTGCGACCTGGCAGGATATGTGGGAATACGCACGCGCATACTCCAACGGCACGGCCTACACAGAATCCCAGTTTCCCAATATCGCGGCTGACTCACGCTGCGTACTTTGCCACCAAAGCCTTGATGAGGATGCCAAAGTCCGGCTGTCAGGGTTTGAAAAGTTTGTCACTGATGGCCTCGAGACAGCCGCCAAGAAGGCTGAAAAGAGCTTTACTGATCAAAAAAACTTCGTGCCAACTCTTCCAGGGCAAGCCGACTGGATCGTTCACATGTCCACTCTGGGCTTCGAGGAAGCCGATGCGATCACTTGGCTGGGCATGCTCAAAGCGAGGCGCGATCAAATCGTGTTGGGAAGTCCTGTCGGCACCTTGCCAGCTTTCGACTGGAAGGGCATCAGCGAGGCGGTTACAACTAAGTCAGCAGACTTGATTGCCGAAGAAGAGAGCCTTTCATCCCTGCTGAAGGATGAGCATCGTCAAGCAATGCATGAACGAGTTCAGCACCTTCAAGCCAAGCAGTGGCTCTCACAAAACAAGACCTCTATTAGCGCCGAAAGGGCTAGGCTGATAGCAGTCGCAGCAATAGACAAAGCCTCACGCTCAGCGGCCACCAATGCCCTGACTACCAAGAAAAACGACTTGGCCAAAACTGAACTGGATGCTGGCTACCAAGCTCGATTCATCGAAGAATTGAAGCTACTGGGCGGCCACCGCATTCCAATAGCGCCCCTAAGTAAATCGGGTGGCAAAGGCAAGATCACCTTTGGTTTGAATCTCGTGGGCGCGCACGGCACCCATGGCTTGGAATATATCTTGAGCGAGGGTGAAACCAGGATCGCCGCACTCGCCGCGTTCCTTGCGGACACGACAGGATCAAACCAGTTAGCTCCGTTCATTTTCGATGACCCGATATCTTCACTCGACCAAGACTTTGAAGAGAAGGTTGTCGAACGTCTCGTGTCTTTGTCACAGACCAGGCAGGTCATCATATTCACCCACCGACTTTCTCTTGTAGCTCAAGTAGAAGCTGTTACCAAGAAATGGGAGCAGACTCCAGGGATGCCCTCAATTAAGCCGACACTCACGTCACTCCAAAGGATGGCGAAGACTGCTGGTATCGTCGCCACTGCGAGCGCTCGAGACCTGAGACCAGAAAGTGCTGTCCGGGGGTTGATCGACAATACGATTACGCGGTTGAAAAAACACCAGGAGAAGGCGGAAGTCGAGGCTTATGAGTCGCTCGCCAAGAGCGCTTGCAGTGACTTCAGGATCATCGTCGAGAAGACGATTGAGTACGTTTTGCTGGCGGACGTCGTAGGCCGCTTCAGACGTGCAATCAACACTCAAGGCAAGCTACACAAGGTCGCCAAGGTAACAAATGACGACTGCGTATTCATTGATGACTTGATGACACGCTACTCGGTGTATGAGCATGCTCAGTCTGAGGAGATGCCCAGCAGCGCTCTTGAGCTGGATGTATTCGAAGCTGACGTGAGGGGCTTGCAACAATGGATCGCCGAGTTTGGATCTAGAACCTGCTGACAGGGGGATTGAGCTAGAGCCAGAATCAAGTCGAAACTCATGATTCTAGCCCGCGCCTTGACAGCAAGATGCATCGAGGAAAATCCCGCCTGTAAACCGGTACGAGATGTGTTTTGCCCCCAATCAACCTTCTTCTTCATGACTCAGAAAATCAAACGAGGTCAGCGTGTCGCAGTTCAGGCAATGGTACGTATACGACGCCTCTTGAAAGTGCATGCCGCAAAAGCTTCCGCAGAAGGGGCAGCACTTGCTCCACTCCAGGTTGCCCCAATTCCAAATGCCTATCCGCTGCACCAATGCCTTGTAGATGTCTTCATCCTTGGAAAACAGCTCGTAAGAGATGTTGAGCAGTACCAGAATTTTTGGCTCGATGAAAGGCTGTATGGTTGAAATATCAAGCATATCGATGCTGGAATTCAAGAGCTAGCCGTAAAAACCGGTCGAGCCAAGGCAGCACTCGACTAGCCCTATTACGACGATAATCACTTAAACCCTGAGGCCCAACCTGTGGATATAGACCCAGATCTCTTCAAAGACCCTGAAAATTTCAAAAAAATGCAAGATCTTCTATGGGATATCATTGAAAAGAACAACATTATCAATCAGCAAACTGATGGGAAAGTTATTATAGATCTTCAGCGATCAGACATAAAATATCTATTTTCGAAAATTAACGAGTGCGTAACCCAAGAATACTCCGATGAGGAGCTAGGTAAGATAATCAGCAAAAAAAGCCGCGCACTGCGGAGTTTCCATACAGAGCTCGCCCGCCTTACCGAAGCCACATTCAAACTTTACAAAGATTTAATTTTGGACACATTACCAGAGGTCTTTCTTAAAATACTAAAAACCAAAAGCAACGACACTATAGACGAATTCCTCTCCATCCACTTCAACCACATAACAATACCAGCACTAAAAGATGAAAAGCACCCCGGCGATGATATATTTCTTTTCATACGTCACATTATGAGCATTAACGATGAGAAGGAAATGAATAGCATAATTGCCGAAAAACTATCCACCCCTGCTCAATCGTTAGAGGCTGTATATGGCATGTGCGGACTATTAATCCAAGCTTCAAGAGCAGAGCAAGAGGGCCGTATAGGTGAGGCTTATAGCTATTTAATTGACGCAAGCAATATGATAGGAATGTGCCAGGCAACAGCATTCATAATGCCTCGTATTGAGTCAGTTGCCAATAAGCGCTTCGCAAAAAAAAATGCACAACGAAAACATATGTCACCGAGCCCTCTTAACGCGGCAAAAAGTAAAGTTGGAGAGCTCTTTGTTAGCCTAAAGCCACTTGTCGAACCTAATAACCCTAACTCCGCTCGCAAGTGGGACAATGCAAACCATGCACACGAAATCATTTACGATGCAATGAGAGAGGAAGTTGATACCAAAACAATTGGAGACACGACCATTCTCAGTATTTGTCGAAAGCTCTATAAACAGGAAAAAAACCACGCACATAAACAAGGCCGTCCCACCGTCAACGTTTACATCAAGCAAACGCTGGCGGATGGAACGGTTGTGTCCAAGCAGATACTTTAACGCTAGTCTTCAATTTGATGAGAGCTGGCGTCTGAAATGTCTATCAGCCAGTTCTCGGTAGTAACGGAGCCAACCAGTCGGTAAGCGTCGTACTGATCTACACCGAGGTAGGTGGGATAGCCACGACCAGTCAAGTAGTTGACCGAACGCACGTTTACCTCCTGACCGGCAGGCAACCGGGTGTAGCTATAGAGAATCTCGAGTAGATTATTCACAAACTCTTGGTGTTCCGGGTAAAGGGAGTAGTACACCGCATCACTATTAACGGGATAGCCTTCATTGTCTCCGTAGGGGCGAGGTATGTCGTCAAGCTGCTTCAGCATGCGGCAAACGTCGTTCAGGGTTGGGGTGTAGAGCATCGTGATGTCCTCATTGATTGATGTGGACACATCGTGCCCACTTTTGAGTACAGGTACGATTCGGGTGCTAGCACATCAACTTTTGAGGAAGGTATGCCATCGTTCCTAGAGCCTATTTTTCAATACATCGTCCAAAGCTCATTGACCCGCGTCGTGTAGCTCTGACTCTTCGTTGCCCAGTGCCCTCCCCGCTAGGGTCGACTGGGGGTACTTGCTGAATCCAGCGCTCATAATGTCGGCACCTCAACTGAAATCCACCCCAAGGAATGCTCATGATCACCAGTGCCCTAGCTCAGCAATTGAGGGAGGCTCAGCATGTCGTAGTTTTCACTGGGGCGGGTGCATCAGCGGAGAGTGGCATCCCTACATTTAGAGACGCGCTGACAGGTCTTTGGGAGCGCTTCGATCCTGCACAACTTGCGACAAGCGAAGCATTCAGAACTGACCCAGCGCTTTGTTGGGGATGGTATGAATGGCGTCGCAGTAAGGTCATCCAGGCCCAGCCAAATGAGGCACATCGCGCTATCGCTGAGCTTGCCAGCCATGTGCCCAAGCTGACTGTCGTCACGCAGAATGTTGATGACCTTCATGAGCGAGCCGGCAACCATGATGTGATTCATCTGCATGGAAGCCTGCATTCGCCCCGCTGTATCGATTGTGGGCAGGCGTATACCTTGCCTCTCACGTCTGCCCTCCTGCATGAGGATGGAGGTCGGATTGAGCCGCCGAGATGCAGTGCGTGCAATGAGTATGTTCGGCCAGGCGTTGTTTGGTTTGGTGAGATGCTGCCCGAGGATGCATGGAGCGCCGGGCTCGCCGCTGCTCAGGAGTGCGATGTGTTCCTGTCGATTGGTACATCTGGGATTGTTTACCCTGCTGCAGAGCTACCGCTACGTGCTTTGGGGCATAGGGCGACTGTCGTTCACATCAATCCTGAGCGGTTCGATATCAGCAGTCAGGAGCACTTTCTCGAAGGCGCTGCCTCGGTAATGATGCAAAAGCTACTACGCGAGAGCTTCGGCGACCTTCCTGCCTAGTAGTCAGAAGTAGATTCACATTACTTCTGCTTTGGGCTTGCCCCCTTCGGAGGGGCGGTTGGCGTGAACCAAACCCTGACTGAGCCAGGTTTTGGCCCTCCGGGCTTTCATCCTCAAGCCTTTGGCCCGTCGTGGGCCGGCGCGCTTCGCTTGCGCAGCTATCCTTTCCAAGGCTCAACCAGTCAATTTATGCCAGACGGATGTGCACCGCTGGTAAGGCAGGTAGCTATTGACAATGGCAATATGGCAGCACAATACTTTTAATGTGAAGCTTACAGGCAGATTTTTTGCCGCGTTTCGCGGCATTTGAAACCATCGTGTCGGAGATTGCTTCTACGCGACTCACAACTTGGCGCTTCGGAATACCCTGCCGGGACGCATATGAGTGCCTGTAAGCTTCCGCCCTCAAACAAGGATGCTGCATGTCGGAATTACATCAGCTTCGGAAAGCCACCTCTCTACATGACCTGGCTGCCATCCTTAACTACACTCCAAGCGCTTTATCCTACCTAGTGTACAAGAGACCTGCGAAATACACACAGTTCTCAATCCCTAAAAGCAATGGTTCAACACGCCAAATCTGTGCGCCTTGTGATGAGTTAAAAGCCCTTCAGCGCCGAGTAAAAATTCTCTTAGATGAATGCTTAGCCACCATCGAGAATTCAAGTCTAGCTCGCGGGGCAATTTCTCACGGTTTTAAACAAGGTCACTCCATCATTACAAATGCGGAAACTCATAAAAAAAGAAGATACGTATTTAACGTAGATCTTAAAGGTTTTTTCGACTCTATTCATATGGGTAGAGTTCGCGGCTACTTAATCAGCAACAATGATTTCAAGCTCAACCCTAATGTGGCAACTGTCATGGCACAGATCATGTGCCATGACAACAAACTTCCCCAAGGTAGCCCTACCTCACCAGTCGCCTCTAATCTCATTGGTCACCTTTTAGATTTAAGGCTAGTGCAGTTAGCCAAGAGAAATGGTTGTTCATACTCTCGCTATGCGGATGACTTGACGTTCTCAACCAACAAGAAGACGTTTCCTAAAGAGATTGCCTTATCTGACGAGAACGATAATTCTTGGGTGGCAGGCCCCGCGCTTGCAAAAATAATACAAAAAAGCGGATTTGAGCTAAATCACGAAAAGACTCGCATGCAGTACAAAACCAATAGGCAATCGGTGACGGGCCTTGTTGTGAACCAGATAACAAATACTCCTGCGGAGGTTCGACGAAATGCTAGAGCCATGGCTTTTCACCTATTTAATAAAGGCCATTATTTAGTCAAGGGCGAAGTGACAGGATCTGAGACATCGAAACCACTGGTGGTTAAAGACTATACCCAGCTAGCATCGCTTGAAGGGCTGTTTAGTTTTATATACATGGTTAATAATTTTAACCGTAAGAAAATTGTTGAAAATAGCAGCATAAAAATAGAATCCTTTAAAAAGACCAGCCTTGAAATAACTCATGGCGACTTCTTGTTTTACAAGAACTTCTACGCCTCGCCCCTGCCGACAATCATGTGCGAAGGTAAAACAGACAACGTTTATCTTACATGCGCCATGAAGTCTCTGATGGATAAATTTCCGCGACTTTGCAAACCGAATAAAGATGGGAAGCCAGCTTTAAAAGTCCGTTTCATTAACTACTCGGAGCTGACCCATAGGGTACTAGACCTGAATGGAGGCTCGGCTGACCTCGCTGCATTTATCCGCTCGTATGCAAAAAGCTGTGGCAAATATAAAGCGCACCCTCCGTTGAACCCAACCATTATAGTTTTAGATAACGACAGCGGTTCTGATCCAATATTCAAAGCGATCAAAGATGTCACCGGGAATCGTTACTCTATCCCCAATGGGAAGGGGACAATCTTAGACAAGTCTAAAACCACTTACTATATTGCTCAAAACCTATCTGTAGTTCTGACCCCGTTGAAAAAAGATGGCCAACCAACAATGATGGAAAATTTTTTTCCAGCTAACGTATTAAAATCCGTTTGGGATAACAAAACTTTTGAAATTTTGAGCAAGTCCCCTTCGAAGAATACGTATAATAAAAACACTTTCGCACAGAGAATCGTGAAGGCTGACCGCCCCAATATTGATTTTAAAAGGTTTGCCCCAATTCTTAGATCGATAAGTGATGTAATTAAGGGGTATCACGTAGAAAAGTCCGTGATTGAGCAAAATTTGCCGAAGCCAGCTAAGGACTAGGTAACAGAGTTCATCCTGACACGTGCAGTTTGTGCGGTATGTGTTGAGGTCTAGTTCTCGCATTTCAGGGGTTCAGCTGACCAGACCATCAGTTAGCGTGGAATATTCAGCGCCAAATCTCTGATCTAGGGCGTGGTATCAAGTTACGCTTTCGTGGCCGTGCTGCAGCAATAGTCATTGGTCGGCGCAATCTGTCTCTCATCGTAATGTACCCAAATAGGGCTATTAAGCCTAAAAATGATGGCTAATGTGCCGTATTGGGGACGTTAAATATGTATCTCAGAGCAACGTACTGCTAGCGTTCGATTCTAGGAGGGTAGTTGACTCTCAGATTCTCTAGCCTCATGGCGAGCCCAGCGTAAAACAGCTATCGACATGAATTGCCTAATCGCCAGCGCTCCTCGCTCATTTCTGGCTTTCGAGCCAGGCAGGGTCAGTGCTGCCTCTACCTTGGCACGACTCGCTTCGTACATTGCAAATGCGTTGAACTCAGAATCAAGCAGCACCAAGAGCACAGTATCGAAGGGTTGTCGTAGATCAATTGCACCCATACGGCCCGTAATCTTTTGCGGGTTCAGGATACATCGCCCCTTGATCTGGATTCTCGCGACGCCATCTTCCAGCTTCTCTGTAGCGTCGTAACCTGCCTGCCTTGCAGGATGTAGTAACAGGCCGAGCCTAGTAGCAGCTTCGTACTCTGCGACCTCGCCGGTCACGCCCAGCGGCTTGCCGGTCAAGCGATAGAATCTACGAGCAAGCACCTTGGCTTCTTTCAAGATCTCTAGGATTTCATCCTGGATCAATGCAGCCTGCTGAGGTTCCTGGCCATGACTGAGTTCAGTCATCTGCAAATGCCTCGAGCGCAGCGAGCAGCTTGGCTAGCTCAGCCAGATTGGCTGCCGTCACGATGTCATATTCTCCTCGACTACTCAGCCGATATACCTCTCGAGCCTTTTTGACCCGTTCCAGTAAAGGAACAACAATGCCTGACGCTCTTTCAAGAAATTCGTTAATGTCTGCCCGTGTTTGAGGGATCTTGTAGCCTTTGGCCGCACTTGTGATAATGACGTCCGCATCCCGAAGCTTGGCAATGCCACTGGATCGGATTCTCTGGCCGTTGACCTCTCCCAATCCGCTGTCTTTAAGATGGGCCATGATCTCCGTAGTCAGCACGTAATCCTTGGTGACGAATTCGCTTTGAAATCTTAAGAACCGCAGAATACTCAATTGCAGGCGCTCATCTTCATCAGGGTGTTCGCCAGCCCGCTCGCTAAAACGATCAGCCTGGCGGAGAGCTTCTTGGTGTACCTGGTAGTCTGCATACCCAGACTCATCCGTCGGCGGTGGCAGAAGAGACTGGTACTTGGATGGCCACTCAAGCATTCCAAGAGTCAGGCTGCGTAGGATCTTTTTGTAGGCAAGAACTGCTTCTTCCGATGCTTTCTCTTCGTAGATCTGAGCGACTGAGCCAGCGACGAAATCCGCAACCTGAACCAAAACATTGTCCTTACTGGCCATCGTCTGGAAGGCATCTTTATCGCCAAATAGGTCGTCGACGAACCGTTCTGAAACGTAGTTTTTGAGGCTCTGCTGAAATTCCTGGCCACCATGCTCGTCTACGATCATCTGGAGGTCGGGGTATACGCGGAACAAACGTTCATAGAGCAACCCGTTCACGTATTTTATGAACGAGGTCTTGATACGGAGGCCGCCGTCTTGGTGAATTCGGGACTTATCAACGACGGTGAAATAGAGCTTGAAAGGCAGCTCAGCTAGCTCATTGAGGATTCGGGCACGGCGATCTGAATCCTTCGGCTTTAGATTGCTAGATTTGATCTCACCTGTTTGAAAGTGACGCATGCGGAGTGCTTCAGCTTGGGCATAAGCAGCTTCCAGGTCTTTCTCTGCCACCAGAATGGAGCACACTATGAAGAAGCCCGAGCTTCCTCCCTTTGACGTATCAAGGTCGGAATTCCCGGACTCATCCACGAAGGCATATGTTCTGTCCATAAGCTTGCTCCATCAACAACGTGCTGAGCGCAGTGGGTCGCCCAATGGCAAGGTGGCGAACTTAGTTCGTCGCAGTGGTAGTGCCTGGAGCGGGGCCTTCGCTGAACGTGTAGTTGATGACCACGTCATTACGGATCAAAACGTCGAGCGTTTTCTGAGTGCCCGTAGTCGTCACCTTCATGGTGACCACATAGCTCTGGGCATGGGCTGAGCCGTTGGTGTAGGTGTAGATCCACTTCTCGTCAGTCTCGCTGACGGCGCTCTTGGCGTAGGGCTCGCCAAATAGCGACTTCAGTTCTGAAGTGGTGGTTTTGCCTTTGGTGATGCTCGCTACACTGGCTGACGGAAAGTCTCGTCCTGCGGTGTAGTGGGACGTAGCGCAACCGCCTAGTGCAACACAGATCCCCATTACTGCGATGAGCTTTTTCATATCCTTCCTTGATCGTAGAAAGCTCCAAATCTAGCCGGCATCGAGGCTAAAAGCCATCATCAAGGTGATCAGCTACTTTCGCGCACTCGTAGATAGGGCCTCTACATCGATTTGACCGAGACTACGTCCACATACTTGTACTTCTTCCGGGCGGCCTTTACAGCATCTTGTTCGGCAAGCAACGAGCTCAACGTGTCAGCCTCGTGAATCAACTCGGTCATTTTCCCCTCAAATTCGTTCCCGACCCGGAGCGTGACCCTTAGTTTGGGCGTAAATGTTTTCGCCACTTTCTTCTTGGCTGCTGGAGCGACAACCGGTTTCGCGAGCACAACTTCTTCCACAGGCTCCTGCACTAGCGGAGTGGAAACCTGCTCCTCTGGCGGAGGCGAACCGAATAGGGCACGACGCATTTCTTCTTCAGTTAAATCACCGTTCATAAAACATCTCAATGGAGAAGCAATTAGCTCAACAAATTCTACAGGGTGGCTACGCTAAGGTACGCTGTGGAGCATGATCAGACTTCAGATACCTAAGTCTATTTCTAGACAGGAACCCCTCCAGGCTCGCGAAAGCTGCGCCTTCGGTAATAGCGTGATGAACCTTTCCGCTAGGTCACTGGCGTGCCGGGAGTACAGCATTACGGTGTCTGGAACCGGTGCCCGATCCGGAACGAATGCACCCACTCGCTCCTGGGCAATTTTCAGTATATTCAGGATTTCTTGACTCACCTGTTTGGTGGACAGGTATTCCACGACTGGCTTGGGCGGAGGAGCAGCGTGACTCCACATTTCTATGACTACCTTGAGGAGCCCGTCTGATCCAAAATGCTTGAGAGCCATTTCCCACAGCTGACCTTCCTGCACCATATCCAGGCGAGGCCTAGTCATAACGGAGTTCCAGCAACATGATGGTCTTTCTTGATTGCGAGTTTACCGAGCTCTCGGCGGCAGCGAAGCTGATATCACTGGCGCTAGTCGGTGAGGATGGGCACGAATTCTACGTGGAATTGCTCGATGCTTGGCAAGAAGAAGACTGCAGTGATTTCGTAAAGGAAACCGTGCTTCCACAGCTGTGGGGTGGGAGCTACGCGTTGCCCATTGTTGAAGCCAGGATGTCGCTGCTCAGATTTCTGACGTCGTTCAAAAAGGAGGTCGAGATCGTCACTGATGCTCCTCAGTACGATTGGGAGCTTTTTTGCGACCTGGTATATGAGGACGGACGATGGCCAAGAATCGTTCGTAATTTTCCTACCGACGCGACGACACTTGCTCCGACCAGCGAGGGAAAAGAGTTACCCCATCACGCATTACTTGACGCCAGGATTATCGCCGGCATGTTCAGTTAAAGCATGAACGACTGGGAGCTTTCGTAGTGTTATACCGCTCACCAGTCAAGCGTCCCATCAATCCCTTCTCCAGAACACCATCGACTCGCTAGACTCGCATTCGCCCCGCCAGTGCGTGGGCAAGTAGAAACCATATCTCGATCAAGGACGAAAGCACATGCCCCCTATCCGCCCCTCACAGTGCGCCATGCAACAGCGCGCGGATGGCGGCCCATTCCTTCGTTTCGACAATAGCGAAGCCAGAGGATTAAGCGAGGGAGAACTCGAAGCACTGGAGTCGGGCGAATACGACGAAATGACTTCTATGACCCCACACTCGTTTTCTACAGCGATGTACCTCTGCCGGACAATGGGGCAGGCTGGCATCTCCTATCGACGGTCGCCGTTGAGCAACACTTCCCAATCATCTTGCGTATGCATCAGATCCCCCCAAACTTTAGATCAAGATGCTAGCAAAAAAGTCAGTCAGTAACCGCCCCCTTGGGCGCCCAAGGTTATCCGTAGCTGGCAAGCCTCCAATTTATACCTTTAGGCCGGATGATTTAATACTTCGGCCCGTACCCACTAGGCTTGGTATTGGACGACGGCTCAGACGGCGAATCAGGTGCAGCTGAAGGATTGAGCGCTGCCTTATATTTCGCAATGAACGGCTCGGCCCACGCGTCTAGCTGCTGAAAGTTCGCAAATTCACGACTTTTTATCCCGCCAGCAAACGACGTGCCGAATAGCGTGATGGGCATTGCTCTGCTTATTTCGTAGCTGCCAGTCTCTCCTCTGGCCCACAGCAACCAGTCGAGATATCTTAAAAAATCGTGACGTTCTAGACCTGCCTGACCGGTCGCTACGCCAACTGCGAGCTGCTCACCGCTAACCTCTTCTGGGCCATCATAATCAAGGCGTCTGTGCGCAGGTTTTGTACGTACTGCACCACATGAGGGGAGAATTTTCGGGCGACACACCAAGTCCTCATAAACGCCAAAAAAGGTGTCTAGGCCTCCGTTATATTTTTTCTTTCCCCATGCAGCGAAGTGGCACTGCTGGTGAAGTTCCAGTGCTTCCCGATATTTGAATAGTCCCTCACATAAAAGACAGGCTGACTCCTTGTGATCCTCGCTTCGAAGATCTCCCCTGCTCGATTTAAACTCGACGAGAAAAAATCGACCGTCGCTTGAGAACATATTGTCGGCGTTGAATACTCTGTCTGCGCCATTCAGCGGGATATTCAGATCTACAGCGCCGTGAGACACACACGCCTGCCATAACTCAAAATGGAAGGTAAGACTTACACTTGGTTCTCTTCCCGACACCGACACATCTCCACAGACCAACCTAACGTGAAAGAAAGCCAAAGACCTTCTCCGGTAACTTGCCCGAATGCTATCACCGTGCCAGTTCAGGAATAAAGCCAGCGTCCCATCAGAGACTGCGTCTGTCTAGGAAGGTAAGAACAGTTCAGCCTGAGCAAGTTACCTAAAGCCCCAGACCTGTTAATTACGAGTTCTCGAACGCCACCGCGTGAGCCTAGTGATCAAGATGGCAAGCGGAGCGCGCCGGCCATAGATGGGCCAGAGGCTTGAGGGAGGGAGCCCGCTATGGCCAAAACTAGGCTCGTTCGGGGTTTGGTTTACGACACCCACCACCCAGGCGGACAACCCCAAAATAACGATCAGCGACTACTGGAGGCGATCAGGCGTTGGCAGATACCTGTCTCCCGCTATGCGCATGAACTCACGCAAGCTATGCCGTCCGACGTCCCGCCTGAACGTCGCAATGACGTACTTCGAGTTGACCGTATTGATCACCCAAAACCTGCCTTCCTTCGTTACGGACTGAATGTCGGATGTCCGAATCAGCCGACCATCTGCGAATCGTTGGAACGGCCCAGGGCAAATGTGACTGAACACCACGCCAACGGCACTGCACGCATGAATATGGACATTCACCAGGTAGGCCGTAACCAGCCCGTCGTAGTCTTGATTCACTGCTTTGGCGATGCGAAAAAGGTCGAAGTCCGAGTAGCGCTTTTCGTGTAAATCGACTGCGACGGTATTGATGTCGTCCATGGCTACACGGCCTCCGACGCTGAGGCTACGCCGGTGGTTGCGGCACTGCGCCGATATAGCTCCCTGACCCCAACCAAGGCATCAACATCCAGGTCGCGCTGATGGGTATTGACGTACACATCACCACTCTCGACCTGCAGAACACAGATTGGCACTTCTGCCTGGTTGAACCCCATGGAAAGTGAATTCAGCTTTTCCATCTTCCAGCCTGACCCTTTGTTCATCCATGCCGGGGTAACGACCTGCACATCTTGAATGACCATGCTCTCGTCTTGTGAGACCAGCAGCTCCACCAAGCGAGGCTCATCGTTCAGCATCTCTTCATAAGCTACGAATCGCCCCTCATGCCGGCGCTTGAGGCTCACGTGATACCAATGGGTAACCAAGGATCGCGACATGGCGTGAAAGTGAGCGAGACCGTCCCCGAACATACCCATCGGGCCGGCCTGGTCTTGCATGCTAATCCTGAACATCGCGTATCTCGTGTGGAGCAGGCCTGCTTAGCGCCTGCGATTAACATAAGCCGAATATTGTCTTGAGCGATGCGGTCATCTCACGCCCCTTGCCCACTAGGGCATACACCGTGTTACGGGTCTCGAACAAGCAAACGCCGTCGAACGACTTGCACAGGGTCGAGCGTACCCAGCCCCCTGGAGGGAACCGGCCCTGGCTGTCGTAGGTGACGCAATGGGAATAAAGGAACATTGTCTGCAGGCCTATGGCGCGCACCCTGGCGAGCGATTCAGGAGGCTCGTCCACATGAAAGATCAGCCAATCCTCGACCAAACAGTACGGTTTCCGACCGAAACGATCCGACACCAATGCCTCTATTTCGGCTTGAGGTAGCTCTGTTCCAAAGGACGATGTCTCACCCTCGCGGAGCAACTCATGCTCCGAAGAATTACCCATAAATTGATGATCCTCATGGTGCGAACCCAAAAATCAGGCTCTGCGAACACGTAAAATACCGGGCAACAACCTAGAAATCCCGTCGATATGATTATATGCATTTGTGTGGGATCTATCAAACGCGTCATACCGTCTCTTTTTGGGAGAGGTAAGTTGGATGTCCCTGCGGAAGGCTTATGCGGCGACGCTACAGTGGCTGAGGATTCGAAATGGCTTATCGCAAGCAGACCTCCAGCATCAAGCTGACCAGGCTCACATAAGTCGCTTGGAGGCTGCGACGACGACACCGACTATTGATCTGAGTGCGGATCTGGCTCATGCGCTGGGCCTAACGCCTTTGTCGCTGCTCACACTGGTGGCCGCAGCCGATGAGTGCAAGACAGCACGCTCTGTGTTGAATGAATCGATGATAGAACTCATGCGGCTAGGAGTTCTTGATGAAGCGCTGCCTGCCGAGCCGCAGAAGATCACCACACCACAGAGAATCGCAGCCGCAGAAAGGCTCGAGGCAGTACGCAAACTAAAGGCAGAAGGTCTTTCTCAGGCAGAGATCTGCCGGCTCCTGGAATTACCCAGAAGCACTGTTGGGCGCCTGTGGCACGTTGACGATTAAAAGCCCCCTTGGCTCAAAATGACAGAGGTAGGGGTGCCACTGATCAATAAGCCAAACTTCTGGCCATTCTCACGATGCTTTCCTGTATCCATTGCTCCACGATGGGCCGTGTGGCAGGGATGAAAAGTCGTGACTCACTAACGAGCTTTTCACGGCGCATAGGCATCGAATAGCTGCTGGGGGCAGTCGCTGGCGGCTCTTCTATCTTCGCCATGTCTAAATTCTTCAAGGTAATGCGATACCAACCACTGTTGAATTCGGACACCTCGAAGCAGGACATAATTAGCTTTGATAGGTTGGTCGGAGACACGAAATAGAGACCAGCCGTACGCCCCTCGACCGGCACACTTGCGTCAGTTTCCAAAAGGACGAGCCCGTCGTCAAAAACGCGCCAAGACGTATCTCTGGACTTCAGTCCTGTGAACAACTTGTCATCCCAGTCTTCGTAACCTTGCTTGAACTTCGCTAAGCCCAGGTTATGGAAGCTATGGAAAATCTCATCACGGCGTTGGGCCGCTCCGTGCACAGCGTGCTGCTCAACGGGCTGTGGTAGAAACGCGAACTCAAGCTGTGGCGCATAGGAGTGACCGCCGTAGGAGCGAGAGCTTGATGCCTCTGTAATACGCTCGTGAAAGGCTTTCTCAGAAATTGCGCTTTTGGATTTCTCCATTCTACTCAGGCCCTGGACAATAGCTTTCAACAGCTCTTGGGGATCAGAGAATGAGGCTCTGAAAAAACCTTGTTTGTAGTCAGACACCTCGTTGACGAACACGGCCTGCTTCTCGTCAAAGTCAGTCTGCTGGATGAAGACCAAAATCGGTTTACGCTTGCTCACTGCCTGGTGGAATTCTTGCTGCGTAACCGAGAGGCCTGGCTGAGGTTCATAGCCGTAGTTAGCGCCAAGAATCAGAATGTAAACGTCGCACTGGTCGACCTCTGTCAGGCAGGCCTGCTCCGAGGAATAGGTTCGCGCTCCGAAGTGCTCGCTCATGACCGGCTTCATGTCCAGTGTCTCCACCGCGTCTTTGGCGGCGGCTCTGAACTGCTCGAATCCTCTTACTACTGAGCTTATGAACACCTTCATCAGTGCATCCTCTGAACGCTGGCGTATGTGTCCTTTTGGACTGTAACTAGGTGTGATCGTTGCAGATTGTCTCAACGGTGAACAGCAGATCAGACACCGTATCGTTTGTTACCGCCAGAGGTAATGCAATAACGACCACCGCGAGGCCCGATACACACGTTTCCTGAGGAACAGGGGCACGAGGAACCGTAAGCTGGAGTCTGTTGGCGAGCGGGCAGTGGAAGCTGGGCCGACGGTCTGGGCTTCGGAACAACGTAGCAGCCAGGCCCACTGCATAGACTCTTGGACGAAAGCCATTTCGAAGATTGACCATCAATGCTGATGCGCGCCCATTCATTCCTCGTCTCGAAGACCTGAACCTTTTCCCCGCGCTTCAGCTTCGAGACGACCTTACCGCCTGGTTGATCTCGGACATTGAGATTATCAGCACTCACAAAATGCTCAGTCGCAGAGACGGGGGCCGGAGCTGAGGACGGAGTTGGCGAAATCGACCCTAGCGTACTGGGCGTGCTTAAGGCGCTTGGTTGTACTGGGGCAGGAGGAGTGTCTTTCTTCCCCATTGCCCACAGAACGGCACAAAGAATCAGGAGCGGGACAAACCATGACTGGGACTTCTTGCGCATATCCATTGCTCTCATTCGTCACGCACTACAACGGCTGTCTTCCTGACCAACCTGACGTCATTCACCTACTGCGAGCTTAGCCAAGCTTCCATTTTTTGCAGCTTGAGATCTAAAAGTTTGGTCTTTCCCGAGTTGAGCATCTCAAACAGCCGCTGCTTGGTTTCGGAAGAGGGAAACCATTCAGCGACCTCGACGTTGCAGTGCTTAGAATCACTTAGCACCCATTTCATCACCATGTCAGCTGCAGCTCTGTAGTGATCCGCCATGAACAGCCTTTTGCCGTCTTCTGAACAGCCTCGCATCGCCAGCTTGTCGGTTACGTCGTTGACCCCATCGTCTCCAAAGAACTCGGTGGTATCAGGATAATGAATACCTGCAAGCGACACTTTTGCCACGCCCGAATCCTGGTCGAAGTAGGACAGGAAATGCCATCCGCCAGTGATGCTTCCAGGGTGCGGAAAGTTGATCGCAGCCTTGCCGGTGATGAAATGCGTGCGGGAAACGCGTTTGAGATCAAAATCGAAAAGCGGCTGGGTCATGGGAGTTTTTTGAGCCGGGCCAGCCCCTGTTTGATATGGCCAGCGTTCTCACCAATTGTGTAAAGCGCACCACGGACGTTGTCGCCGACTTCCGCATGTCCTTGGGCTTCCACCTGGAGGGTCAGCTCCATGAGCGCAGCTTCGAGAGCGAGCTGATTTTGGTACATCCTTTCCAAAACATCTGACAGCGAGTATTCACTGGGCATTTGTGGCCTCCTTAAGGGAAACTCAGCATAGCGCAGCCAAAGGAATGAACTAGCGCTTTACAGAGAGACCGATTCGATAGCCGATGGTGTTATAAGCTTCAATAAGGCATCTCCCGACTTCATAGTGATCCTGGTTTGACTGTGTTTAAAGTCCGTGCAGCCAGCACCAGGTTGCGCTTCTAGAAAATGCGTTCCGAACGTCGTTCCCAAGTAGGCGATCTCCCCAGCGTGCAAATCAACCGCAGGCTTACCATCTAACATAAACCTAACACTGCAAGCTGCTTCGAGTCGCGACTCGAGCATTACGACGAGCTGGGCATCAGATTTTTTTGTGTAATTGTAGATTCGGGATGCGGGAACCCGATTAGCACCCTCATGCGATGTCTGCATGGAGGTACAGCCAAATAGTGAGGTAACCGCCACAAGGAAAATGAATTTCTTCACTCTGTTCCCTCGTTTGATCTGAACTGCCATGCCTTAGAACAAACCCAAGGCGAGCGTCTTGAGTCTTTTTTCAGTCGCTTGGTCGAAATGCTCATACAGCGCTTCGCCCTGATCTGCGCTTATTCCGCCTGCACAGATCAGTCCCAGGACAAACCCATTAGCTCGTGCGCCACTTTTGACGGCCAGGATCATTGATCCCGCGCGTTCAATATCAGCAATAATCTTTTCAGCTTGGCGTCGGATGACTTCAGGCAAATCCTCGGTCGCATCGTTCATAGCCGGCTCCGCTTGCTTTGCTACCGCACCCCTTTGGCGGTTTCAGTTTGAATATCACGTGAAACACATGACCGGGGTGGCGGAGCAGAGGTTCAAAAGAGTAGCCACGAGCGGGAAGAAGTCGCCTTCCTTCCTCAATGGCCACCTACCAAGACCAAGCCCGTATTTTCCACCCGACTGCTCCTTCCAACAGAAGACAGACAGGATGACTACACTCCATTGCGCAGTGCTGAGGTATCCCTGGAGTATCTTCCATCGATGGAAATAACTAGAGCAAGCGGAGCGCGCAGGCCAGTAAGGCCGGAGGCGCGAGGATGGAAGCCCAAAGGGCCATGACTTGGCCTCAGCCATGGCTTGGTTTACGACAGCCGACCCGATAGGGCGCGCCACAAACCGCGATTTGTCTAGATTGCAGGATTACTGATGTTCTACAGCCTTATGTATTCCAATATTTTTGGACAGTGCTTCGCGCAACGCCGAGCTTTTCGGCAATGGTTTTCCTGTCGAGACCTTGCGCTTTCAGTGCTCGAATAGAATCTGCATTAAGCGGTTGCTTGGGCTTACCTTGGGAGCGTTTGATGAGCTTTCCGCCACTGAACTGCTCCTCCACCAACTGCCATCCCCCAGACATCTCGAATTCCCTGACACGCAAGGCAGTACGCTGTAAAGCCTCTGACGGCAGTTCTTCACCCTGCGCAGCAATTGCGAGAGTGACCATCGTCAAAAGGTCGAGCCCTAGGTAGTCAGCGATCTCGTCCAGTTTCTCCAGCGTCGGCGTCGTCCTGGCCTGCTCAAGCTTCCCTAAATTCGTTCTGT